>NZ_OY735139.1:1567500-1697500 GCF_963457605.1 uncultured Gellertiella sp. | reverse complement strand
GGCCATAGCGGGTGATAGCCCCGTACGCGGTGAAGACTTGTTGTCCTAGAGTAAGGCGGGACACGTGAAATCCTGTCTGAACATGGGGAGACCACTCTCCAAGCCTAAGTACTCGTGCATGACCGATAGCGAACAAGTACCGTGAGGGAAAGGTGAAAAGCACCCCGACGAGGGGAGTGAAATAGAACCTGAAACCGGATGCCTACAAACAGTCGGAGGGCGTCTCTTTTTAGTAAGGGGCCTGACGGCGTACCTTTTGTATAATGGGTCAACGACTTAGTGTAACAAGCAAGCTTAAGCCGGTAGGTGTAGGCGCAGCGAAAGCGAGTCTGAACAGGGCGATTTAGTTTGTTGCATTAGACCCGAAACCGAGTGATCTAGCCATGAGCAGGTTGAAGGTTGGGTAACACCAACTGGAGGACCGAACCCGCATCTGTTGCAATAGATTGGGATGACTTGTGGCTAGGGGTGAAAGGCCAATCAAACTCGGAAATAGCTGGTTCTCCGCGAAAACTATTTAGGTAGTGCGTCGATCGAATACCTCAGGGGGTAGAGCACTGGATGGGCTATGGGGACTCACCGTCTTACTGATCCTAACCAAACTCCGAATACCTGAGAGTACTAATCGGCAGACACACGGCGGGTGCTAACGTCCGTCGTGAAGAGGGCAACAACCCTGACCTCCAGCTAAGGTCCCCAAGTCATGGCTAAGTGGGAAAGGATGTGAGGATCCCAAAACAACCAGGATGTTGGCTTAGAAGCAGCCATCATTTAAAGAAAGCGTAACAGCTCACTGGTCTAAATAAGGGTCTTTGCGCCGAAAATGTAACGGGGCTAAAGCCATGCACCGAAGCTGAGGATAGCCCACTCTTACGGGTGGGTTGTGGTAGCGGAGCGTTCCGTAAGCCTGTGAAGGGGTACCTGTGAGGGGCCCTGGAGGTATCGGAAGTGCGAATGTTGACATGAGTAACGATAAAGAGGGTGAGAGACCCTCTCGCCGAAAGACCAAGGGTTCCTGCTTAAAGTTAATCTGAGCAGGGTTAGCCGGCCCCTAAGATGAGGCGGAAACGCGTAGTCGATGGGAACCACGTTAATATTCGTGGGCCTGGTGGTAGTGACGGATCGTGTAAGTTGTACATCCTTACTGGATTGGATGTGCAGCGGGGCGGTTCCAGGAAATAGCTCCACCAATATAGACCGTACCCGAAACCGACACAGGTGGTCAGGTAGAGTATACCAAGGCGCTTGAGAGAACTATGTTGAAGGAACTCGGCAAATTGCACGCGTAACTTCGGAAGAAGCGTGACCCCATTTTACGCAAGTGAGATGGGGTGGCACAGACCAGGGGGTAGCGACTGTTTATCAAAAACACAGGGCTCTGCGAAGTCCATAAGACGACGTATAGGGTCTGACGCCTGCCCGGTGCTGGAAGGTTAAGAGGAGAGGTGCAAGCTTTGAATTGAAGCCCCAGTAAACGGCGGCCGTAACTATAACGGTCCTAAGGTAGCGAAATTCCTTGTCGGGTAAGTTCCGACCTGCACGAATGGCGTAACGACTTCCCCGCTGTCTCCAACATAGACTCAGTGAAATTGAATTCCCCGTGAAGATGCGGGGTTCCTGCGGTCAGACGGAAAGACCCCGTGCACCTTTACTATAGCTTTACACTGGCATTCGTGTCGGCATGTGTAGGATAGGTGGTAGGCTTTGAAGCAGGGACGCCAGTTTCTGTGGAGCCATCCTTGAAATACCACCCTTATCGTCATGGATGTCTAACCGCGGTCCGTCATCCGGATCCGGGACAGTGTATGGTGGGTAGTTTGACTGGGGCGGTCGCCTCCGAAAGAGTAACGGAGGCGCGCGATGGTGGGCTCAGACCGGTCGGAAATCGGTCGTCGAGTGCAATGGCATAAGCCCGCCTGACTGCGAGACTGACAAGTCGAGCAGAGACGAAAGTCGGTCATAGTGATCCGGTGGTCCCGCGTGGAAGGGCCATCGCTCAACGGATAAAAGGTACGCCGGGGATAACAGGCTGATGACCCCCAAGAGTCCATATCGACGGGGTTGTTTGGCACCTCGATGTCGGCTCATCGCATCCTGGGGCTGGAGCAGGTCCCAAGGGTTTGGCTGTTCGCCAATTAAAGCGGTACGTGAGCTGGGTTCAGAACGTCGTGAGACAGTTCGGTCCCTATCTGCCGTGGGTGTAGGAATATTGACAGGATCTGTCCCTAGTACGAGAGGACCGGGATGGACATATCTCTGGTGGACCTGTTGTCCTGCCAAGGGCATAGCAGGGTAGCTATATATGGAATGGATAACCGCTGAAGGCATCTAAGCGGGAAACCAACCTGAAAACGAGTATTCCCTATCAGAGCCGTGGAAGACGACCACGTTGATAGGCCGGGTGTGGAAGTGCAGCAATGCATGAAGCTTACCGGTACTAATAGCTCGATTGGCTTGATCGTTCTCATTGATCAATCCTCATCAACCAGACAAATTGTCACTGGCATGTCTTGATACAAAAACAGGGCCTCAAAACCCTCCAGCTTCTCGAAAAATGTTGCGCTTCGCTGACCTGGTGGTCATGGCGGGGTGGATGCACCCGTTCCCATTCCGAACACGGCCGTGAAACGCCCCTGCGCCAATGGTACTTCGTCTCAAGACGCGGGAGAGTAGGTCGCTGCCAGGTCTGCAAAGCGCAACATCAAAACCTCACAACAAAACAGAACATTAAATTCCAGCTTCTCAAAAAAAACACCCCAACAGGTGTCAAAAGGCAAGAGCCGCCCCAAACCCTCCCCACGAAGCCAGGCTTCGAGGAAGGGCAAACGCAAAATCCGGGCAAACCCCGGCGCTCAAAATATAACGCGGGGTGGAGCAGCCCCCGCCCTCCCGCAGAAGAAAAGCTTCGAGGAAGGGCAAACGCAAAAAAACCGGGCAGTCCCCGGCGCTCAAAATATAACGCGGGGTGGAGCAGCCCGGTAGCTCGTCAGGCTCATAACCTGAAGGCCGCAGGTTCAAATCCTGCCCCCGCAACCAAAATACCAAAGCTAATTCAACAGCTTATGCAAAGCCCCGCCTGGCTCTCGCCAGCGGGGCTTTTGCTTGTGTCCGCACTGTGTCCGTTTTTAGGGCCATTCAGAAACACGGCGGCTCTCAATATCCCTATCAGGGAGCAGGCGGAGTGGGCCGATCGTAGGTGGCTGAAAAGATCGTGTCGGTAAGCCAGCGCTTGAATTCCGGGTTGTCGCTGAATTGCTTGAACAGTTCGGTGTCGTCCTTCATCAGCCCGACGATCACGCCGGCCAGCGCCTTATCGTGTTCGATCCGGGCGTTCTGCTTGTCCGAGTTTTGCTTCGCGTTCTGATAGGCGGCATTGGCCGCAACCTTGTCCGGGATCTCGGTGGCGATCAGGCGTCTGATGCGATCCGTGTCCGCCCAGGTGATATTGCCGAAGAGATCGTTGAAGCTTCGGATGATGTTTGAAAGCCGATCCAGTTCAGGTTCGGCTTTGTGCCCGCCGCCGTCGGTTGGGACGGGATCGATCTCCGCGTCTTGATCGGAGAGTTGCACCCTTTGCGCGGCCTGCTTTTCGACCCGGTAGCTATCCATGTCGATGGCTTCAAGAATCCCCTTTGACAGGTCTTCCTCGCGCGGCGCCGGCAGCTTCGGCAGCAGAAAGTTCAGGAAGATCGAGAGCTTTTCCCATTCCGCATTCGTGTAGGGAAGGATCGAGGAAATAAAGGCGTAGGTCCGCGCGAACGCCTTTGCTTTGCCTTTGAAGTCAACCTGGCCATCTTCGTCGAGGCTGTCGTTGTAAGCGGCGACGCAAGCATCGAGGATCGGGTCGAGCTGATCGCGATCAGCGCCCGACAGATACAAACTGACGAGCTGGTCAATCTGGGCCGGATCGTAGACCTGATACCCGTCCAGCGTGGCCTTGAGATCGTGGAGCCGGTTCGGATCGGTTTCGTCACTCAGGATTGTGGTGCGATAGAAGGTGTCGAACGACGCTCGGATGGTCTCGGTATCGTTCATGAAATCGAGAACGAAGGCGTCGTGCTTTTGAGGGTGCGCCCGATTGAGCCGTGACAACGTTTGAACAGCTTTGATGCCCGATAGGGCCTTGTCCACATACATCGAATGCAGAAGCGGTTGGTCGTAGCCGGTCTGGAACTTATCGGCGCAAATCAGGAAGCGATATGGATCGGTTTCGATCTGATCGACGATATCCTTCGATGGAAACCCGTTGAGGCTTGCTTCGGTGACTTTCACGCCGCGGAATTCATGCTCGCCTGAGAAGGCGACGATTGCACGATAAGGACTCTTGCGTTCGACCAGATAGGCGCTCACCGCCTGATAGTACTGGATCGCGCGTTCGATGCCGGAAGTCACCACCATCGCCCGGGCCTGGCCACCGATCTTGTTCAACGCGAGCACTTGCTCGTGGAAGTGATCGACCATGATTTCGGCCTTGAGCTTGATCGCGTGATCGTTGCTCTCGACATATCGGCGAAGCTTTTTCGTTGCGCGCTTCGTATCGAACTCCGGATCGGCATCGACCGTCTTGACCAGCCGATAGTAGCTGTTGACTGGCGTGTAATAGCGAAGCACGTCCAGAATGAAGCCTTCCTGGATCGCCTGCTTCATCGTGTAACTGTGGAAGGGGCGGTGCTTGACGACATCGCCTTCGGGGAACGGCTCGCCAAATATCTCAAGCGTCTTGTTCTTCGGCGTCGCCGTGAACGCGAAATAGCTCGCGTTCGGGAGCATCTTCCGTTGCTCCATGATCGCATTGATCTTGTCTTCGACGGTTTCGTCCTCGTCGCCGTCTTCCGCGCCGGTCAACGCCGCGTTCAACGCTGCCGCCGCTTTGCCGCCCTGGCTTGAATGCGCTTCGTCGATGATGATCGCAAAGCGCCGGTCTTTATGCTGGGCGCCGATGTCATCAAGGATGAACGGGAATTTCTGAACCGTGGTGATGATGATCTTCTTGCCGTCGGCGATGAAGCGGCGAAGATCGCCGGAATGCTCGGCATGCCCGACGGTTGCGCCAACTTGGGCGAACTGCTTGATGGTATCGCGGATTTGCTGATCGAGAATGCGGCGGTCGGTGACGACGATCACGGAGTCGAAGACCTGACCTCCGCCATTCGCCAACCGCACGAGCTGGTGTGCCAACCAGGCGATTGAATTTGATTTCCCCGATCCCGCCGAATGCTGGACTAGCACGCGTCGGCCTGCGCCTTTGGCTTTCGCATCGGCAAGGAGCTTGCGCACCACGTCGAGCTGATGAAAGCGCGGGAAAAGCTGATCCCGCTTTGTCCGATTGGTCTTCGGGTCTTTGCGTTCAACGATCTGGGCATAGTTCTCTATGATGTCCGTCAGGCCGAGCGGCGTGAGGATATCCTTCCAGAGATAGTCGGTCTTGATGCCGGCGGGGTTCGGCGGGTTGCCGGTGCCATCGTTCCAGCCCTTGTTGAAGGGCAGGAACCACGATGCCTTGCCCTTCAGCTGGGTGCAGAACTTCACCTGCGCGTCGTCCACCGCAAGATGCACGATGCACCGGCCGAACTCGAACAGCTTCTCACGCGGATCTCTGTCGCGCTTATATTGCTCGACGGCGTCTTCGACCGTCTGCTTCGTCAGACTGTTCTTCAGTTCGAAGGTTGCGATCGGCAAGCCGTTGATGAACAGCGCGAGATCGAGCGCATGGGCGGTATCGTCACGGCTGTAGCGAAGCTGGCGCGTGACCGAGAACCGGTTCAGCGCAAATCGTTCGGCGGCCTTGGCGTTGCCCGGCGAAGGCGTGCCATAGAACAGGTCAACGTCGTGCGCGCCATGCTTTACGCCGTTGCGCAGCACGTCGATGACGCCGCGCTTGCCGATCTCGCCTTGAAGCCGCGCAAGGAATTTCTGTCGTGTGGGGCTGTCGTTGTCGAGATCGAACGCTTCCACCAAGTGCGGTTGGGTCGCGCCGATGAAGGCGCGGAGTTGCACAAGATCAACCGTCCAGGCGCGATCGTAGTCCTTCGGATTGCCGAGCAGCCAATTGTGCAGGCCAACGAATGGTTCGGGTTCCTCGGAGAATCCGCTACCGGTCGGCGCCGAGGTGTGGCCCGTCATGCCAGCGACGATTAGGGCCTCGAGGCCCTTTTCCGAGGTGTCTGTTTTCATGCAGCCGCCAGCCACCCTTTCGCACGAAGGGTTTCGAACGCGATGCCGATCTGGCGCGGCGAGAAGCGCTTCTTGCGGTCGTTCCAAGCGTAAACTTTGGCGATGGCATCCTCGGTGCTTGTCGAGCTCTCGCGACTTGCGACCCAATGGACCGTCGCAAGCAGTTCCAGCCCGAACGGAGTTTCAAAGCCTTCAACCAGCTTGCCCACCCGGTCGAAACGGGTCTTGGTGTCGCCGTCATCGCTCAAGAAGGCCTCCGCGTCCTTCACCGCGCCGGGCACGAGTTCAAGCTGCTTTTCGGGAGCGTCGCCGCCGTCATGATAGCCCGACACGAGGTGGCCTTCGATCTTGGTCAAAACGTGCCGCAGGTTGTCGGCATAGGGGCCGTAATGGTGCTTGATATAGTTCAGGCGCAGCGGCTCGCCCGCTTCCTGCATGAAATACATCAGTTTCTGAACTTCGATCAGCGTCACGAACGGGTCCATCAATCCGCCGAGATAGCGGTGCATGAGCAGAACAAGACTGGCCTTGGCTGAGTCCATGTTGGCCAGAGTAGCAGAACTTGCGGGAACGGGCATCGTCAGGCGGCGACCTCCTCGTTCTCGGCATCGTCAACGGCTTCGTCGAGATCATCGCCCTCGACCAGATCGTCGATGGGTTCAAGTTCGACGGTTTCGGGAAGGCTGGCCGCAGCGGCGCGGACATCAAGCTTGCCGGTAACGACATCGGCGATCAGGCGCGTGCGGAATTCCAAAATCAATGAAACCTCGTTCTCAATTTTTGAGATTGTGGTGTTCATTTCCGCAGTAGCGATTTGAACTGCTTCAACGATTGAACTCTGTTCCGGCATAGGCGGAGTAGGTGTTTTGATACCGACGAAGCGGGACGGCGCTATCGTGTTTCTCAATCCCGTGTAGAGAGGGCCAAGCAATTTTCTGTCATCCATAGCGATGTAGAAAAGCTCAACATAATTGGGATCGACGTCTCCACTGAAAGAAAAGACTGTATACGCACCTGTTATCATTCCTTCATGGCGAGAGAGGCCAACCGTTCTCGGTGTCTCTGGAATATCGAACAGGCAAAAAATAATGTCACCGACATTGACGACCTGTGACGTCCCCATGTCAGCAGAGAATTTTCCCTTGCCGCTCTCAACATCGCGAACAATTACACCCTGCTTGGTAAGCGAAAGCAGCTGAAATTCGTTATGCGCTGCGCCGACTAGCAACTTTCGCTTTTTGAGGAAGGCGCGATTTGAAAGCATTTGCCAATGCGCAGGTATTTCAGCCACCCACGGAACCCCGGAGGGTTTGAGGCGGACGTTAGGATCGAGGCCGCGGGTGACGGCGCGGTGGATGATTGCCTGCTTTTGCTCGTTCAGAAGCGCGATGATCTTCTTCTTCGCACGGATCAGCTTTGCCGTCTGCGCCCCGTGCCAATCCAGAAACCGCACGATCAGCCGCTGCTCATCGAGTGGCGGCTGCACGAACGGTATGTTGAGAAAGTCAGGCGGATAGAGCCTGAGCCGCGACGTTGTGACGCCTCGTGAACTCCGCAGATATTCAGCGCGGTAGACTTCGGTGCGAAGCAAATAGTCGAGAAACTTTGGCTCAAACCTGTCGGCAACTCGTGGGCGATAGATGCCATACGCCGGGCTCACTATGCCGACATGACGACTAACGCCAATTGCCGCCATCCATGCCCACATCGTATTCACGACGACATCGCCAGGACGGCAGACTTTGTGTCCTTCATAGCTTTCGGCCATGAACATTGTGATATTCTTCTGGCTGCGTGGCGTGACGCCCGTTTTGTGGGACACGGAAAGCAGTTCTTCGCTGCCTGCGTCCGAACGGTCATCAGCCTCCTTGAAAGAATACTTCGCTCTGTGGATCTCCCAGCCCTGAGGCAAAGCAGGAAGCCATTCGACTCCGCTCGGCCTCATCTCTGCATAAGGGCGCAGGCCATCGATCATCGCGCCGCCCCGATGATATCGGCCATCAGACCGTCGGTTTCACGCTCGAGCGCAAGAATATCGGCGCGGATGGCGTCCAGCGGGCGCAGCGGCTGCGGCTTGTAGAAATAGCGGGTGAAGCTGACTTCATACCCGATGGTGGTCTTGGCTTCGTCGATCCAGGCGTCGGGCGCGTGCGGCAGCACCTCGCGGCGGATGAAGGCCTCGATGCCGCCCGGTTCCTTCAACGGCACTGTCTCGGTGTCGCGCAAGTCGCTGTCGGGCTCGTATTCGACCACGCAGCGCTTGCCTTCGATCGTCAGCGGGAACAGCCCGCGTAATGGATCAGCCTCAACCTTGCCCGGCTTGTGAATGCGGCGGATGACCGGCGCACCATCCTTGGCGATCCGGCCATCCTCCTTCAGCGCTTTGATTTCCTTGGGCGCATAGGCGCGGGCGGCATCGATTCCGCGCGCACGCAAGGGCCGTTCGACGGTGACCTTTGAATAACCGAACTCGGCATTGTCGAAGATGCGAGATTGCTCGGTATCTTCGAAGGCGATGAAGTCTTGCAGAATGCGCTCGATATCGGCGTCGGCGAGTTCGCAATTCTTTTTGCCCAAGTTCTTGCGCAGCGGCCGGAACCACGCGGTCGCGTCAATCAATTGCACCTTGCCGCGCCGGTGGCCCGGCTTGCGGTTCGACAGAACCCAGACGTATGTGGCGATGCCGGTGTTGTAGAACATGTTGAGCGGCAGGGCGACGATGGCTTCCAACCAGTCGTTGTCGATGATCCAGCGCCGCACATTGCTTTCGCCGGAGCCCGCATCGCCGGTGAACAGCGACGAGCCGTTGTGAACCTCGGCAATGCGCGAACCGAGCGGCGTGTTGTGCTTCATCTTCGACAGCATGTTCGCCAGGAACAGCATCTGCCCGTCGCTGGATCGCGTGACGAGGCTATATTCGGCATCGCCCGCGTGCTCGATCACGAAGCGCGGATCGCGCATGCCGGCCTTGCCGCCCATGCGCTCCTGATCGGATTTCCAGCTCTTCCCATAGGGCGGATTCGACAGCATGAAGTCGAATTCCTTCGACGGAAAGGCGTCGTTCGCCAGCGTCGACCATTCCGGTCCGCCGACGATGTTGTCGGCCTCTTCGCCTTCGCCCTTCAGTAGCAGATCGGCCTTGGCGATGGCGTAGGTCTCGCCGTTGATCTCCTGTCCGAAGAGGTGAGTGGAGACTTGCTTGCCGTGCTGTTCGGCGAGTTCGTTCAGCGTTTCTTCGGCGACCGTCAACATGCCGCCGGTGCCGCAGGCGCCGTCATATAGCAGGTAAGTGCCGGATTGAATCTGATCGGCGATCGGCACGAAGATCAGCTTCGCCATGAGCTTCACGGCGTCGCGCGGCGTCCAGTGTTCGCCCGCTTCCTCGTTGTTTGCTTCGTTGAACCGGCGAACCAGCTCCTCGAAGATCGTCCCCATCGCATGGTTGTCGAGACCTGGATGCTTTACCGAGCCGTCGCCGTTCAGCACCGGCTTCGGGCCGAGATTGATCGAGCTATCGAGGAACTTCTCGATCAGAGTTCCAAGCACGTCGGCCTTGGACAGCTTCGGAAGCTGATTGCGGAACTCGAAGTTGTCGAGGATCTCTTGAACGTTCGGCGAGAAGCCATCGAGGAAGGCCTCGAAATCAGCCTTCAGCTGGGATTGCGACGCGCGATTGCGAAGATCGCGCAAATTAAACCGCGACGTGTTGTAGAAGGCCTGTCCCGCCGCTTGGCGAAGCGCCGCGTCCTGATTGGTGATACCCGCCTTGTCGAGGTTGTCCTTCATCGAAAGGACGGCAGCTTTTGTTGGCTCCAGCACCGCATCGAGACGGCGCAATACCATCATCGGCAGGATAACATCACGATATTTGCCGCGCACATAGAGATCGCGCAGGGCATCATCGGCGATGCCCCATATGAAGTTTGTGATCCAGTTGAGGTCGCCGTTACTCATGCCTGCTTCAATCCCTTGCGCCTTTTGGCCGTTTCCGCGCTCGGTTTGACCGAGGGTGCCGGACCACCAGCGCTCTCGCGCAATCGCTCATACTCCTCAACGGCCATGACCACGACGACCGGACGACCGTGCTTTTCAACGGTGACCGGCTCCATTCGCGCAAGATCGATAAGACGGCCGAAGCCATCCTTCGCGTCCTTCGCCGACATTGTTTGCATGGCGTGGCCTTTGATCGAATCAAGGCCCATTTTGGCTATTTTGGCCCTTTTATCAAGGTGCCTTCGGACGGTTCCCACAGGCCCGCGCCTGATCGCGCAGCCGGGCGTAGTCTAGCATCGCCCGTTCCAGCGCCGCGCCGGGCGGCAGGCGCTGGATTTCCTCGGCAAGCCGTGCCTGGAACGCGCGGTCGTAAGCC
This sequence comes from uncultured Gellertiella sp., assembly GCF_963457605.1. Taxonomy (GTDB): domain Bacteria; phylum Pseudomonadota; class Alphaproteobacteria; order Rhizobiales; family Rhizobiaceae; genus Gellertiella. The sequence goes on along the minus strand of NZ_OY735139.1, from coordinate 1,686,957 downwards.
GCCACCGGTGGGCAGACGACGGACGGCCTAGAAGGTGCCGTCGCGCAGGCGGTCAGCGAGAGCGTCGCGATCACGAAGAGCGGCAGTGCCCGCTTCGAGCATGCGGTCCTTTGCATCTGAGGCCTCCTTCTGGGATTTGAGTTCGGCCTCGCGGGCTTTCGCCGCCTCGGCGGCAGCGCCTGTTTTGCGGCCAGCGGCGAAGATCGCCGCGGTGGCGACGACCACCGCGACGATAAGGGCCAGGGCGAACCAGCCGGTCACTTGCTCGCCCCGGTGATCCCGGCCCGCAGGGTGCCCAAGCCGAGCGCGGCGAGGATCTGGGTGAGCCAGTCGGAACCGACATCGACGCCCGGCACATCAATGCCGAGGCCCTTCTCGACGACGACGACCAGCACGAGGACGGCGGCGATGATGTAGGTGCGGTAGCCCGCACCGAACTGAAGAACGGCGTTCATGGGTAACTCCTTGGTTGGGTTGGATCAGGCCTCGTTGACGGAGAGGCTTCCGCTCGTGAGCCGAGAGGGATCGGGCGGACGTTCACGGGCTGCGCGCGATAGACCGGGCGGCGCACCGCCACGATCCGGTTGCGCGACAGCCGCGTGATCGAGACGCGATCGGATTGATTGCCGCCGAGAACATGGAAGGCCGAAGCGTCGTGGCCGACATAGAGGCCGACATGCCCACCGCCTTTGCGCTTGAAGACGAGCAAGTCGCCAAGCGCCGCAGCGCCCTTCGGAACCGACGTGCCGAACGCCGCCCATTCGAGCGCTGCCAGATAGAGGCGCGGTGGATTGCGTTCCGGGCGGCGTTCGATGTTCGCGCGGAGGGCGACAATCGCCATGAACAGGCCGCACCACGGGATCGCGTCGTGCCGATAGACGCCGGCATAGACGCGCCCGAGACCGGCGGCTTCGAGTTCGTCTTGCCAGCCGATGATCTTCGGATTGTCGGTAGCGCCTGGCGCTTCGAGCGTGCCGTATTGCTTCAGCGCTTCGATGATCATGCGCGGGCCGGGCTCGGCTTCGAGCCATCGGTATTGGGCAGGCAGCATTGCGACCTCCTGAAAGGACGAAGCCCGCCGGAGGGGCGGGCTTTCGGTCGGGTTGCGGTTGGGGTTGAGGGCGGCGGATCAGGCGTGCTTGCGCCCGTCCTCGTTGGCTTCGATCCGGTCGATGCGTTCGCGGAATTCGACCAAGGTCGCCTTGATCTGGGCGATGTCACCGCGCGCATCGGCGACGGCGCGACGCCCTGCAATGTCGTTGCCGATATCGGCTTTCAACTGGGCCACGTCCTTGCCGACGGTCATGAAGCTGGCGTCGATCATCGTGAAGCGGTGGGACAGCCACCACGACACGCGAACGAGGAAGACGATCAGCACAAGCAGTTCGAGGACAATGCTGCCGACGACCACCCAAGTGAGGGTGAGCGCTTCGGGTGCAACGGCGATGGAAGGTAGTGAGGGATTCATGGGCGCGGGCTCCTTTTGACGCGTTTTCTGCGGCGAACCGGCATCCACTTCGCCGGAAAACGCTTTGGTTCTCACGAGGTCGGCGCGGTGAAGGCGAGCGCGTAGAGCACGACGCGCACCTTGCCGCCGGTGAAGTTGCCGCCGGCCGCGGTGACGCGGATCGGCGTGTTGGCGTAGAAGGCGGACGGCCCAATCACGCCGATGTTGTTCGAGCCGAGCGCGATACCGAGCGAACCACCGAATTGGCTGGTGTTGCCGGCTATACCGACGCCGTAGGAGGTCGCGCCTGTGATCGCCTGCGTGGTGCGCGAGGCGACCGCGAGCACGATCATGCGGTCGGCAATCACGGCGGTCGTGGCATCGACGAAGGCGCCGGTGAGCGTCAGTTCCTGCTCAAGCGCCACAAGCCGGATCGCACCGCCATTGGCTGTGCCCACGATCCGGTCGCGCCATGCGCCATCGGTCCAGACGACGGTAAGGCGCTCGTCCTCGACATGGGCGCGCCAGCCGACGACGGGCACAAAGAAGGCCCATGCGCCCTCGCGCCAGAAGGCGATCTTGTCGGTCTGGCCCGCCCAGACGCCGGTTGCGCCGGATGGCACGATCCAGCGATCACCATTGGCCGGGCTTCCCGGCGGCGTTGCCAGCGCCCGGCTCTTGACGCTGGTTTGCACAAGCGCGTCGAGGCGGAGCAGCGCGTCGTTATGGGCAATCTCCTTCTGCGCCTGCCCTTGCGCGAGCGTGGGCAGGCCGAGATTCGGCGTCGGCATTTTGACTATCCTTCAGATGATGGCGGCGCCCGGCCAACCGCGCCCGACGGAGGCGGAAAGCTGGTAGATGCGGATCGAGATCGCGCTTTGCGCCGATCCGAAATCCGCCACTTGCTGGGCGGCGGAATAGTTGGCGGTCGGCGTGGTCGCGGGAAAAGTGCGGACGACGTTCGCGCCGTTCATCACATCGACCTCGTAGCGCTCGCTTTCCTCGTTGAGCGGAACATCGACGCCATCGGCCCAGACACCGCCGAAGCGGGTGCGCCGAACCCAAGTGATGGTGAGATCGCCGCCGCCATTGCGCGCGCCCGCGATCTGGACCGGAGACCACGGCATGCGGCCGACGGCTTTCGCGGCGAAGGTGGTCTGCTGCCAGGCGGGATCGGCGAATCCGAGCGCCTGCGGCCCCCACCGATAGAAGCGAGCGGCGAGGCGTTCAGCGGGCTTGCCGTCGATCTTCGCCACGGCCTCGTTCAACAGAACCACGGGCGCGCCAAGAGCCAACGGCGCGCGGATGGCGTGCTCGGTGCCGAGGCGTCCGCGCAGCAGCTTCGTGAGCCGATAGGTCTGCGATCCGGTCAGGACCGCATCGGCGAACTGGACGATCTCCCAATCGCCGTCGGGCGTGCCGAGGGCGAGGCTGTTCGTGCCGCCGCTCAGGATCGTGTCGGGCGTGGCGCTCGCCAGTTCCCCGGCATAGAGCTTCACCTCGAGGACGGAGCCTTCGTCCCAATACTCCGTCGGCCCGGCCGGAAGTGGCTGGATGGTTTCGCCAACGGTGGCCCGAACGGCTAGCGTCGTGTCGAGCGCAAAGTCGGACCCGGTGGCGCTGTCCATCACCACGACGCCGCCCCAGGGCGACGCCGATGCCGCGGCATAGGGCGAGAAGCCGTCGTCGGTGTCGCGCAGCAGCGGCAGGTCCATCAGCCGCAAGACCGCTGCGCCATAGATCGGCGGCGGTATCAGAGTCGGCGGCGCGATGCCGTTCAGCGGCGGCGCATAGATCGCCGCTTCGGCTCGCACCGCTTCGGCTACGCGCGCGCCCTTGTCGAGCACGCGCGTCAGCCGGAACGACCGTGCCCTGCCGTTGATGACGAGATCGATCACGTCGCCTGGATCGAGCGCGATGCGAGACGGCGGCAGCGCCAGTTGCGCGGTTTCGCGGGCAACCCATGCTTCCACCAGCGCGCGATCGGCGATCGATTGCGCCTGAACCTGATCCATCACCAGTGCGAGCCGCAGATCGCTCTTGCGCTCTGAATAGCCAGCAAGGCGCGTCGCCGAGACCGCGCCGGATTTGTATTCGTCCACCGCATCGGTGAAGCCGACCGCCACCTCGTTCGGCAGTTCGGTTTCCTGGCCGCGCGTCAGCGTGATTTCTTCGCCCTGATCGGGCACGGCGAGTTCCGGCAAGGTCAGCGTCGCAACCGACGGTCGCCCGCGCGGCACGAAACGGATCACCCCGTCTGTTTCGACAGCATCGAAGGAATAGGCGGAAGCCAGTGCCTCGATCTCGGCGCGCGGGCTCATCGGCCGGTCGCGCAGATATCCGGTGACGACGCCGACCAAGGCCGACACATCGTAAGCGGTAAAGCCGACGCGCCGGCAGCGTTCGGCCACGAGCGCCGCAAGATCGGCGAGGCCGACCTTGCCGTTCAGCCAATGGCCGAGCGGATAGAGATCACCGTCCGACCAGAGATCGGCGCGGCCCGGCCAGGCGGGATAGGGACGCGCGTCCCATGTCCAGATGCCGAAGGCCTCGATCATCCGGCCGCTATAGACGCCAGAAGCCGGGTTATTGGCGCCTGAAGGCGCCCAATAGCTCAAGACCGCTTCAAGCGCGCGGCGTTGGATCAGATCGTCGCGCGTGCCCTTCGAGAAATACGGCAGGAAGCTCTCGGACGATTTCGGATCATAGAAGACGTTGGGCTGGTTCGCGCCCTTGTCGGCCGAGGGCACGCCGAGTTCGCAGAACCAGATCGGCTTCATCTGCGCGAGCCATGCCGTCGGCGATCCGCTTTCGACGCCACCCGGGCGGTCGTAGTGCCGGTTCAGCCACCAGTTCCGCAGATCCTTTGAGCGAAACACAAAAGGCTTGCCATAGGCGCCGTCGGTGATGGTGGTGCGGGTCTGGTTGTTGCGCGCGGTATCGCTGGCATAGAACCAGCTAAAGAACTCGCCGCCTTCGATGTTCGCTTGGAGATAGGCGCGATCATAGATCGAGGGCGCGCCTGCTATCCGGTCAAGATGACCGGTGCCGTCGCGCCAATCGGCGAGCGGCGCATACCAGTCGATGCCGACGAAATCGATATTGCTGTCGGCCCAGAGCGGATCGAGATGGAAGAAGACATCGTTCGAACCGTCGGCGGGCCGATAGCCGTTGTAGTCCGACCAGTCGGCGGCATAGCTCACCTTCACGCCGCCGCCGAGAATGCTTTTCACATCGGCGGCGAGGGTCTTCAGCCGCGCCACTGCTGGGAAGTTGGTGGCGGTGTCGCGCACCGAACAGAGCGCCCGGAACTCCGATCCGATCAGGAAGGCGTCGATGGTCCCGGCATCGATCGCGTTCACCGCCGAGCAGAGCCTGGCATAGTGAAGGATAAACCGGCGCAGGCCCCATTCGGCCGGACCGGAATAGCTGGTCGTCACAGCATCAGTGCTGGCGTTGACCGACACGGTAACATGGGAGGTGAGGCAGGCGCCGAAGAAGGCCGCAACCTGGGTTCCCGCCGTCGCCGTCTTGTCCACCGTGCCGGATTGGCCAGCGGCGGGATGGCAGGTGATCCGCCCGCGCCAGGGATAGACGGGTTGGCCGGTGCCGCCATAGGGGTTCGGCAGCGCGTTGCCTGAGGGCACGTCCATGAACACGAACGGATAGAAGACCACGGCATAGCTGCGGGCCTTTAGGTCGCGAACCGCGCGAACAACGGTATCGTCTGAGGGCGTGCCGCCATAGGCGGGCTTTCCGGCATTGAGCGACATGATAAGCGCGCCGGAACGGGCAAGGCCGTGAACCATCCAGGCGTCGGGCGTCGTCACCTTGTTGGCGACTTCGACCTTCGGGCGGATCGTGCACGAGCCGCAGCGCAGATCGTCCCCAAACCAACCGACCACCAGAAACACTGTATCGACGTTGGGCAGCGAGGCTTTCAGATCATCAAGCGCGACCGACCAGTCCGAGGTCGAGCGCCCCGCGCTGTCGTTCTCGGGCGTGGTCGAGCCGCCGCCGAGATCGCGCTTCTGGACCTTGGTGTCATAGGCGCGCTCGCCCGCGCCCGGGATCATGGTCACGGCGCGCGCGATGGTCTCAAGGCTGTCGCCGGATGTGGAGGAGACGCGCCGGAACACCTCGAAGGTCAGCTGCGGCAGGCGGTTCCCGAATTTTTCGAGCGCGAGATTGTCGAAGACGACATAGGCGGTGCCGCGATAGGCAGGCGCATTGCCCGATCCTTCGACGCCCTCGATCAGCGGATCGGGCGACTGGCTCGTGGTGCCGCGATAAACCCGCATGGTAATGCCAGCGAGCGAGAGCGGCTTGCCGTCGGCCCAGATGCGCCCGATCCGGTCGATCGGCCCTTCACAGAGCCCGACCGCGAAGTTCGCGAAATAGGAATAGGTGGTGGACGTGACCGATCCGCCGCCACCGCCGCCACCCTTGCCACCGCCTGAGCGTTGTGTGGTTGTGGTCGCCACTTCCTTGAACTTGGTCGCCCAGATGATCTGGCCGGCAATGCGAACCCGGCCGGCGATCTCGGGGATCGCCGCGCCCTCGGTTGAGGCCTGAACCTGCAAACTGTCGAGGCGAGGCCCTTCCTGCGTCGTGTTGCCCATCGACGGGCCGAACAGCCGATTGTCGATGAAGCTGCCGACAGCGGTTGCCGCCGCCGCTGCCGCGATCTGGACAAACGCCGATGCGCCCGCCGTCAGCGCGGAGGCTGCGGCAGTGAGAAGCAGAACGGCCATGGCGGATCAGATCTCGGGAAAGCGGAAAACGAAGCGCAGGCGGTTGCGCCACCACGGCACGAGCGAGACCTCCGCCACCGGATGGGACTCGATGGCGTGGATCATGCGATCACGCGCGACGAGGATCGCGCAATGCTTGGCGGGCGCGTTGTCGTTGATGGCGAAGAGCAGGAGATCGCCTGGTTCGAAGGCATCCAGCGCCAGCGGGATCATGTGACGGCTGGCTGCATCGGCTAACGTCTCTTCACGCAGAGTCTCGGCCCAATCGCGCGAATAGGCGGGCGGGTGTTCGGGATCGGCGCCATAGACGGCCCGCCAGACGCCACGCACGAGGCCGAGGCAATCGCAGCAGACGCCCTTGAGCGCCGCCTGATGGTGATAGGGCGTGCCGATCCACGAGCGCGCCTCGGCGATGATGGTCTCCCGGATTGTCATGTGATCTTGCCGCCGTCGTTTCCGGCGCCCTGGTTCGGATAGGACATCGCGAAGTCGGTGCCCGGCATGTGCGGGAAGCCGCCGAAGTTGACCGTGTTGGCGAAGCGATCCCGGCAGGTGGCAAAGGTGCGGTCGCAGCCCGCCGTGGCGCTAAACATGTCGCCGACCACCACCGGCGCGCCCATCGGCAGGGCAATGGCGATCCGCGAAACGCCAGCGCTGGAAGAATGCGCCTTGATCTCGACTGCGAGGCCGTTGTTCACGCCCGAAGTCCAGACCAGCTTGCCGCGTGTGAGCACACCTGACGCGACGCCGGAGAGGCCGGAGGCGAGGAATTCGAAGCTATCCAGAACCTGCGTCACCGCGCCAGTGCCGTTGCGCCCGGCTGCATTGAGATCGATCCCGCAGCGGGCATCGCCCAGGTCCCAGGCGCAGGAGCGCTGGAAGATGCGGCCTGCCGGTTGATCGAGCTTGGCCGCAAGGCCGCGCAATTCGGCGGAGAAGGCGAGCTTACCGCGCGCAACCTGTCCGAGATTGCCGGCGCGCAGTACCACGCGCTGCGCCACATCCGCCCAGTTCACCAGATAGATTGTGACGGCGGCATCGTCGTAGCGCCCGCCATGCAGATCGTCCTCGGTGAGCGCGTCAGACGACAGCGCGCCCTGCACATCGAGGTTGGAGACTGCCAACCCAAGCTGGCCCTCGATCGCCGTCGCGGTGAACCCCGACGCTGCCTTGTAGGTGACGGCATCGAAGACGAGATCGCGGTCGAAGTCGGTGAAGCCCATCACCAAGCCGTCGCGGCGATCCACGCGCCAGCAGCGGCACAGCGTCGTGAGCCCGCCCGCAACGTGAGTTGCGAGCGCGGGAGGGAGAGTTTTCATGACCATTTCACCCGGAGGCGACTGTTGGTAGAATTGACCAACAGTCCGATTCGCAGGGCTTGAGACGAGGAAACACTCATGTCCCAAATGGAAGTATTCGTTCGTCAAATAAAGAGCCGATCCGCAGAGCATCAAAGAGCAGTCAAGGCGCTTTCTTCAGCACAAGCTCACGGACAGGTTGTTGCCATCCTGCGGCAAGAATTGGATTCGATGGTCAGAGTCATCTATCTTCTATCCCTTCCTATCGACCGCCGTCTCGCTTTGGTGTCCGCTTCGGTTGAGGGCGAAAGATGGCGAAGGGAAAATTCAAGAGGAACGATCACCGACAAAGAAATGGTCGATCTTGCGCAGAAGCTGAATGGCTGGACCCAATCTGTCTACAAGTTCGGATGCGCTTTCATTCACCTGTCGGCACTGCACGACTATGAGAACCGCGATCCGATTGGGCTACTTCCGGCAAATGAACGGGATGATTTGATCGAGCATTGCCGCCAATATCATAAAGGTCCAACTCAAGAGGCTCCAACATTCCGGGATTTTGTTCCCTACCTTCCCGCTGTCCTCAAGAAGATTTCAGACAACCTCAACTGCTATCTGGAGACGCTGACTGGCAATGAACCGCCGAATCTACTGCATCTTTGATCATTCCAGCACTTCCACGAGGTCGATGTTGTTGACGATCTGCAAGTCCCACGCGTTCGCCTGAACCGGCAGGCTGTCCGTGTCGAAACGGACGGGAACATCGAACTGGAACGAGGCGGTCGGCGCTGATCCCGGCGCCGAGGCAAAGGTGATCCGGCCCGTCTGGGTATCGATCGCGGCAGGCGTGACCGGGCTTGCGGCGATCTTCACCGTGACCGATCCGGCAACCGGCTTGGTGATCGTGCGGACGTGCTCATAGCCAGAGCGGTTGTAGCGCTTGACGTGTTGATTTCCACGCAGAACTGAGCCGGTTAGGCGCATAATTTCCATTGAGAACTGAGCCATGTGAACCTTCCCCCCAACGCGGTGAGCGACGGGGGCAACGGAGTGATCCACATGGGACTTTTAAACATTATTCGTCGGATGGCGCTTCGCGAGAAGCAGTCGATCCGCGAGATCAGCCGGCGCACTGGGCTGTCGCGTAACACGATCGCGAAGTATTTGAGCGCCGGCACGATCGAGCCGACGTTCACGGTACCGGAACGACGGAGCAAGCTTGATCCTTTTGCCGACAAACTGGCTGGCTGGCTGAAGACCGAGGCCGGGAAGTCGCGCAAGCAGCGCCGAACGCTGAAGCAGGTTCATGCCGATCTGGTGGCTCTCGGCTTTACCGGCTCCTATGGTCGGGTCGCCGCCTTCGCCCGTGAGTGGCGAGTTGATCGGCAACGTGAGCAGCAGACGACGGGCCGTGGCATATTCGTTCCGCTGTCATTCCGCCCAGGCGAAGCATTCCAATTCGATTGGAGTGAAGATTATGCCGTGATCGGCGGCGAGCGCACGAAGCTTCAGGTCGCACATATCAAGCTATCGCACAGTCGGGCTTTTCTGGTCAGGGCATACCTGCTGCAAACGCACGAGATGCTCTTCGATGCCCATTGGCACGGATTCCGCGTGTTCGGCGGTGTGCCATCGCGGGGAATCTATGACAACATGAAGACGGCGGTCGATCGCGTCGGCCGCGGCAAGGAGCGACAGGTCAATATCCGTTTCCTCGCGATGACGAACCATTACGTCTTCGCGCCTGAGTTCTGCAATCCCGCTGCGGGCTGGGAGAAGGGGCAGGTCGAGAAGAACGTCCAGGATGCCCGACCACGCCTGTGGCAACAGATGCCAAGCTTCCCTGATCTGGCAGCGCTGAACGCCTGGCTGGAACAGCATTGCCAGGATCTGTGGCGCGAGACTGCACACAACACATTACCCGGTTCGATCGCCGACGTCTGGGTCGCAGAACAGGCCGCGTTGATGGCACTGCCTCCCGCTTTTGACGGCTTCGTCGAGCAAAGCAAGCGCGTCTCGCCCACCTGCCTGATCACCTTCGAGCGGAACCGTTACAGCGTGCCTGCGTCGTTTGCGAACCGGCCCGTAAGCCTGCGGGTCTATCCCGACCGACTGGTCGTTGCGGCCGAGGGCAATATCCTATGCGAACATGTGCGGATCATTGAGCGCAGCCACGACAAACCGCCACGAACGATTTACGACTGGCGGCATTACCTTGCGGTCATCCAGCGCAAGCCCGGCGCTTTACGCAATGGCGCACCGTTTGTGGAATTGCCGACTGCCTTCAGGCAGTTGCAAGACCAGATGCTTCGCCGCCCCGGCGGTGATCGTGAGATGGCCGACATCCTTGCCCTCGTCCTTCAGCATGACGAACAGGTCGTACTCAGGGCTGTGGAACTGGCCTTGGATGCCGGCGTGGCAACGAAAACGCATGTGCTGAACCTGCTGCACCGGCTGATCGACGGCAAGACGACCGACGGTCCCGACATCGATACGCCACAGGCGCTGGCTTTGCTGCGTGAACCCAAAGCCAATGTCGAACGCTATGATGGCCTACGCGCCCGGATCGCAGGAGGTCGCCATGCGTCATGATCCCGCCAGCGCCGCCGTCGTCATCATGCTGCGGAGCCTGAAGATGTATGGCATGGCCCAAGCCGTCACGGATCTGATCGAGCAAGGTGCTCCGGCTTTTGATGCGGCCGTGCCCATCCTGTCCCAGTTGCTGAAGGCCGAATTGGCCGAGCGCGAGGTACGCTCTATTGCCTACCACATGAAGGCTGCCCGCTTTCCTGCGTACAAAGACATCTCCGGCTTCGACTTCACCGCCAGCGAGATCAACGAGGCCACCGTGCGCCAACTGTACCGATGCGAGTTCATGGATGGGGCGCAGAACGTTGTCCTTATCGGTGGCCCTGGCACTGGCAAAACGCATGTCGCGACCGCTCTCGGAATCCAGGCCATCGAGCATCATCGCCGAAAGGTCCGCTTCTTCTCGACCATCGAACTGGTCAATGCTCTCGAACAGGAGAAGGCCAAAGGCAAGGCAGGCCAGATCGCCGAGACGCTGGTTCGCCTCGATCTGCTGATCCTGGACGAACTGGGATATCTTCCCTTCAGCGCGTCCGGCGGAGCGCTGCTCTTCCACCTGTTGAGCAAGCTCTACGAGCGGACCAGCGTGGTGATCACCACCAACCTCAGCTTCAGCGAATGGGCAACCGTCTTCGGCGACGCCAAGATGACGACCGCCCTGCTCGATCGTTTGACCCATCGTTGCCATATCCTGGAAACCGGGAACGACAGCTTCCGCTTTAAAGCCAGCTCGGCTGCCGCAGCACACAAGAGAGGAGAAAAAGCCAATCCCTTGACCAAACCCTGATCAGAAAACCATACTCAGAGGTGGCTCATTTCTCGGTGGAAAAACCGGCTCAGTTCCGCGTGAAAACCAACAATATGGTTACAATAACCATAGGTTGTTTTATTCCAAAGCAAACTTTTGAAGCTGGTCGTAAATTGGGTCTCGTTTCTCGCCATGTCGCCTTCTTTCGCGCTCCAACTCATCGCGGGCTGGAGACGTTTCAGCTCATGGTCCAATCAGAGGACCGAGGGCTCGAGCGGGTGTTGCGGCAGAATATCCGCAATACCGCAACTCTCGATATCGTGGAGGCCCGCGGGGACCTGGAGGGGATCGGCAAGCATATCGTCATATTCGATTGCCGCCGCCAATTTCCGGATATCAGCCATGCGCCGCCGCCGGTTTCCGGCAACCGCTATACGACTATCGCGCTGATTGAACCGGACCCGGGCAACCGGGAGGATGCATTCCGGACCGGGTTTGCGGATTATCTGAGTTGGCCGGTTCTCGCACCCGAACTTTACGCGCGCCTGCTGGCCCTGTGCCGGGCGCAGTCACTCACCAGCCCGACCTACATTTACTCGCGCATCGGGTTGGTCGAGAGATGCTGCAGCTATCTGGCCGCCAATATCGCCGAAGCAATAGCCGTACAGGCGCTGGCACAGATGTTCCACACCAATCACAACACGTTGAACGAGATGTTCAAGCGCGAAATGGGGCTGCCTCCATCGGCATGGCAACGCAAGCTGCGGCTGGAGGGGGCGGCGCACCAGTTGCGGATGACCTCCGCCCCGGTCAGCGTCATCGCTGCCGATTTTGGCTACGAATTGCCCAGCAATTTCGCCACGGCCTTCCGGCGGCATTTCGGGGTGACACCGCATCAATACCGGAAGGCTGAAGCGCGCAAAACCGAATGTGAATCGTGCAAAGGAATTAAAATAAGAATAGACTAAAAAAGCATATGGTTGTTTTCAAGTCATTTAACCCTGTTCAAGGTGGTGACGACACAGTGGAACGGGCGGAACATGCAAGGAAACGCCTCATGCCTGAAACCAGATCAACCCACGAGGGTGAAACCCGGATGAGATCTTGCTCGTCCGGTCACCCGAAAAGGAGCACGAGACATGCCCAGTTACGCTCTCAATATCGCCTTCGACCAGGCCGGCCTCACCGCCCTGATGAACGCTGGCCAAAGCGTCACCATCGTCAAGCAAGCCACCGGCGGCAAGTCCACCGCCTGGATTTCCTTTACCCCGCAGATGAACAACATCATTACCTGGACGGAACAATATTCCGTCTATTCCTCGACAACCAACGTAACGAGCGGCGCGGTAATCCAGACCAGTTCCACGGCCAATGCGATTGGCGGCAGCAGCTATGCGCTGAACACGGCCGGTTTTTTTGACCAGGGCATTCCCGGTTCCGTGGGGCCGACCCAGTATCAGATCGTCAACAACGATCCCAGCCTCATCATCAATGGATCTCCCATGGTGACGGCCGGCCTGCTGCAGGGGGCAACTGTCAACGGGGGCAGCATTTCTGCCGCCATCTGCGCCAGCGGCGTCCTGTTCAATCAGACGGGGCTGTTCACGCCGATCGAAACCATCCAGGTCTATACGTCGAGCTATGCCAACAATGGCATCGTCATTTCGCAGGTTGCCGGCAATGCGCTGACGGTCCAGTACACCACGAATCAATCTGCCGACATCCAGTATAACGACCAGCAGAACCAGTTCATCATGGCGTGATCGGTGAATTGCGCCGTTCGGAACGTGTCATTGCCCGGGCGGCGCAGCTTTCCTGCTCCTTAACCCAGAAAGGATGTTCAATGCCAACTCAAGCACTTCCACGCGGACAAACGGCCAGCTTCGCGGCACGTATCGTCCACGGAAATCTGACCATAATTGGTGTGGCTACGCCTTACACCATTTCGATAAATGGAGGTGCCGCCACGGCGCATGTGGCGGCTATCAATGTTCCCGATGTCTATGCGGTCAACAATCAGAGTGTGGTTGTGGTCAACACAACACCCCATCCGGGACCCGATAACCTGCAGCTCACATGGTGATCGGGCCGGGCCTGCATGACAGGGCGTCTGCCCCAACTGGCTTGCGGGCCTGTTGGGGCGAAGCCATTGAGGCATTGCGCCAATTTCCTGCGAACACATGTCCCGATGCAACGGCTTGTGCCGGAAAGCGCGGTCATGACCAGCTATAAACTGACGCTCTCCATAGACAATCCCGGGCTTCAGACCATCAGCAATGCCGGAATGTCCGTGGCGCTCCTGCAGCCTCAACAGGGTGCCAGCCTGCAAATTGTCGCCATGCTGCCGGCAGCCACAAACAACATGTCCGTCACATGGTCTGATTCCCTTTATGTATTTACATCATCCAATGTGCTTGGCAGCTATCAGGTGCTGTCGATAAATTCGTACCAACAGGCCCTGACGGGACAGATATATACGTTCAACGGCAGCACGATCACCCCGACAGGGCCGACCAGCCTCCCCAATACGGTGCAGATTGAAAACCAGTCCGGTGGAACGGTGGCCGCAGGTTTGGCCAGGGTGTTTACCGTCAATGACCAGGCTCAACCGCTGGCCGTCACCATTGCCGCTTCGGTACTGAACAATGGTCTCGCCACCTTCCAGATCAGCACGCAAATCCTGCTGACGGTGATGGGTGGTGCTGCCGTGGGCATGGCGATCCCCAACGAGGCTTTCCCTGACTATGCGCAAATGAATTATATAGCCGTCGATGCGTCTACGGTGACCGCCCAGATCCCCCTGCTCATGACTTTCACCGCCAGCAACCCCAGCCAGACCGCCCGGTTCGATGACCTGAATTGCCAGTTTGTCACCCCGTGACACGGACTGGGGGGCCGGATATTCGGGCGGGGGGCGATCATGACGCATAGAAGCTTCCGTTTTCGAATTTGCCGGGCGGTTGCTATTCGCAAGATCCGCTTCGGGCCACAGGGGGAAACCCGCAAGGGTGGGTGATGGCGGAAATCTGGAATCCGGTCTGCGCACCCGAACGTGTTCGCGCCAAATGACAAACGAAAACGAGGCGCGTTGGGTCTGTCAGCAAAAACTGCGACATGCGGCGTGATCCGGGCTGCCCTGCCTTGGGCGATCTCCACTCGAAGAAAAAACGGCTGGACGTCGTGAGTATGGCGGTTCGCTTCGGTTTACGGACGATCATCGCTGGATTTTTCCGCCAAGACAGGGACAGAATGGGCCAGGCTTCGGATGGATGAGGTCTGGGTGCCCCCCGGCATGTTATGCGACCAACGCTACAAAGGAAAAGGAGAGACAGGATGGCTGGATTTTACGGGGATGTGGATCCTGAGGGTCTGGAAGAGTTTTCCGTGGTCTTCACCGACCGGTCGCTCAACCATATGTCGCAGAAATTCCAGACGGTCGTGAATGACATTTCGGCCAACTTGCGCGAGGTCTACAGGGCCGAGGCGATTGCCATTGTTCCCGGCGGCGGCACCTATGCGATGGAATCGGTGGCACGGCAGTTTGCCACCGGCAAGCGCGTGCTGGTGGTGCGCAATGGATGGTTTTCGTTCCGCTGGTCGCAGATCCTCGAAATGGGCGGCTTTGCCGCCGAAGTCGCGGTGATGACGGCCCGGCAGATGGGCAATACGCCGGTCTCGCCCTTCGCACCGCCGCCGATTGCCGATGTGGTCGCCCGCATTCATGCGGAAAAGCCGGAGATCGTCTTTGCGCCGCATGTGGAAACCGCCTCCGGGATGATCCTGCCGGATAGCTATGTCAAGGCAATGGCCGATGCGGTCCATGCGGTCGGCGGACTGATGGTGCTGGATTGCATCGCGTCCGGGGCAATCTGGGTCGACATGGCGGCGACAGGCGTCGATGTGCTGATTTCCGCGCCACAGAAGGGCTGGTCGGCCTCGCCGTCGGCGGGCCTCGTGATGTTGTCGCCGCTGGCAGCCGAGCGTCTGGAATCCACCACCTCCAGCAGCTTTGCCCTCGACCTGAAAAAGTGGCGCAGCATTACGGCGGCCTTCGAGGCGGGCGGTCATGCCTATCACGCCACCATGCCGACGGATGCGCTGCTCGGCCTGCGCGATGCAATTCTCGAGACCCGGGCGCTCGGCTTTGAGGCGGCACGGGATGCACAATGGGCGCTTGGCAATGGGGTCCGGGCCCTGTTGAAGTCGCGCGGCGTCCAGTCGGTCGCTGCCGATGGTTTTGCCGCACCCGGCGTCGTCGTCTCTTTCACCTCCGATCCGGATATCCAGAACGGCAAGAAATTCCGCGAACTCGGTTTTCAGATCGCCGCCGGCGTGCCGTTGCAGGTCGGCGAAGGCCCGGAATTCCGCACCTTCCGCCTTGGCCTGTTCGGCCTTGACAAGCTGAAGGATCCGGCCCTCACCATCGAGCGCCTGCAGCGCGGCATCGACCAGGTCTTTGCCTGACCTCTGATATCGCGACGATCAGGATTGCTTCCCGCCTCCGGTTCAAGCCGGGGGCTTTTTTTATGCCTGCTGATTCTCCCCGATCGCGGCCCGGCCCGGGTTCCGGCCTGTTTTCGCAATCGGAAGCCGTGCGAAGAAAAAGGCACCATCCAAGATATATTTTTGCCCGGAGATTGGGTCGCTGTCTGGTGGGTAAGGGATGGTTTGGTGGGGCTATGAATTTAATAATGCACAAAATCACCACAAGTGAATAATTGCAGTTGATATATGCCGCCATGCATGTATCAATTGGCTTATTGAATGGCAGGCCGGGTTCGATCTGTCGATCTCGGGTCTGTCGGGTGCAATGCGCAGCCGACATATCCCCGGGGGCGGCACGGAATGCATCTATATTCCAAAGAGCGGATGTAACGCGTTTGCCAAGTCGGCGGGCTTTGCTACACTCGGGCCGGTTGGTTGATCGGGTCTGAACTCAAGGGGCCGGGAACGGCATTGAAGAGTGGCTTTGGGCCTATTGTCAGGCAGGGGTGATCGACGGAGCTGTTGCCGGTGCGGAGGGGAATGCAGCAATGACGGATGTCAACCAGCAAGACGACGCGGCGGCAGGTGCGCTTTCGGCCTGCCCACCCTTGCTTGTCCTGAAGGACATCGAGAAATCCTTTCCCGGCGTGAAGGCCCTCAGGGGTGTCAGTCTCGATCTGAAGCCCGGCGAAGTGCATGCGGTGATGGGCGAGAACGGGGCGGGCAAGTCGACGCTGATGAAGATCATCACCGGCGTCTACCAGCCGGATGCGGGCGAGATGCGGGTGGGTGGGCAGGTGGTGTCCGTTCCCGGTCCGCGCGCGGCGCAGGCGCTCGGCATTTCGATCATTCACCAGGAACTGTTCCTGATGAACCACCTGACGGCAGCGCAGAACATCTTCATCGGCCGCGAGCCGCGCAAGGGGCTCGGCCTGTTCGTCGACGAGGCGAAGATGCGCGCCGATACCACGGCCCTTTTTGCCCGGATGAAGGTGAAGATCGATCCTGACGTGGAAGTGGGCAGCCTGACGGTCGCCCGCCAGCAGCTGGTGGAGATCGCCAAGGCGCTGTCCTTCAATTCGCGCGTGCTGATCATGGACGAGCCGACCTCGGCGCTGAACGACACGGAGGTCGACCATCTCTTTGCCATCATCGACGATCTCAAGCGGCAGGGCGTCGGCATCGTCTACATCACCCACAAGATGGACGAGGTGAAGCGGATCGCCGACCGGGTGACCGTGCTCCGGGATGGCCAGTATATCGCGACGCTGCCTGCCGCCTCCACCGGCATGGCGACGATCATCTCGCTGATGGTCGGCCGCGAACTGGCCGACAGTTCGCGCGCCGAGGGCAAGGGGTCGGAAGAGGACGTGCTGCGGGTCGCGCATCTCAACCGCGGCAAGGTCATCCGCGATGTCAGCTTTGCCCTGAAGCGCGGCGAAATCCTCGGCTTTGCCGGGCTGATGGGGGCAGGGCGCACGGAAGTGGCACGCGCCATCTTCGGCGCCGATCCGCTCGACAGCGGCGAGATCGAGATCCACGGGGTGAGGCAGGCAATTGCCAGCCCCAAGGATGCAGTGCGGCTGGGGCTTGCCTATCTCAGCGAAGACCGCAAGCATTTCGGGCTGGTGACGGGCATGTCGGTCAGCGACAACATCACCATGGCCTCCTGGTCGCGCTTCACCCGGGGCCGGATTTTCATGGACGATGCCAGGCTCAGCAGGGCCTCGACGGACTATGTGGCAAGGCTGAAGGTCAAGACCCCGTCGGTCGGGCAGGAAACAAGGCTGCTGTCGGGCGGCAACCAGCAGAAGGTGGTCATTGCCAAATGGCTGCTGCGCGACTGCGACATCCTGATCTTCGACGAGCCGACGCGCGGCATCGACATCGGCGCCAAGGCCGAGATCTACAAGCTTCTGCAGGGGCTTGCGGCGCAGGGCAAGGGCATCATCGTCATCTCGTCGGAACTGCCGGAAGTGCTGCGCCTGTCGCACCGCATCCTCGTGATGTGCGAGGGGCGGATCACCGGCGAGCTCGACGGCCCCACCGCAACCCAGGAATCGATCATGCATCTGGCCACCCGGCGGCCGGCAGCCGTGGCATAATAAGGAAGACGAGACATGAGCGATGTTGCCCTCGAACAGGCCGGAATGAAGAAGTCTGGCTTTCTGTCCGCCTCCACCCTGCAAAAGGCCGTGGCCTTCGTGGTGCTGATCGCGCTTTTGCTGTTCTTCTCGCTGTTCACCGCGAATTTCGCGGCCTGGAACAATGTGGTCAACATCATGCAGGCAACCGCCGTCAACGGCGTGCTCGGCGTGGCGGTGACCTTCGTGATCATTTCCGGCGGCATCGATCTTGCGGTCGGCACGATGATGACGCTGACGGCGGTCACCGCCGGTCTGGTGCTGACCAATCTCGGCATGCCGCTGCCCGTCGGCATTCTCGGGGCCATTCTGGCGGGGGCGGTGATGGGCGCTGTCTCCGGCACGACGATTGCCAAGCTGAAGATCCCGCCCTTCATCGCCACGCTCGGCATGATGCAGATCTCGCGCGGGCTGGCGCTGGTGTTTTCCGGGACAAGGCCGATTTATTTCAATTCGACGCCAGCCTACAAGTATCTCTCGCCGGAAAGCTCGATCTCGCTGGTCATTCCGGGCCTCGAGATCCCGAACGGCGTGTTCATCATGTTCGGCGTGGCCATGCTTGCCTCCGTCCTGCTCAACCGCACCATCTTCGGGCGTTTCGTCTTTGCGCTTGGCAGCAACGAGGAGGCGGCGCGGCTTTCCGGCGTCAATGTCGATTTCTGGAAGATCCTCACCTATGCGCTGTCGGGCGCGATCTGCGGCGTTGCAGGCCTCTTGATTTCCTCGCGGCTGAACTCGGCCCAGCCGGCGCTCGGGCTCGGCTATGAACTCGACGCGATTGCGGCGGTGGTGATCGGCGGCACCTCGCTGTCGGGCGGGCGCGGCACGATCCTCGGCACCATCATCGGCGCCTTCATCATGAGCGTCCTGACCAACGGGCTGCGCATCATGGGCGTGCAGGAGGAATGGAAGATCGTCGTCACCGGCGTCATCATCATCGTCGCCGTCTTCGTCGACATCGTCTTGAGAAGGAGATCCTGACCGGCGGGGGGAGGCCGCCTTGAACCTTTGAAAACCGCAACGCCATCCGCGGGATGGCACAAGATCAAACACTGGGAGTGAGACAATGAAGAAGACTATGACTGCCACCATGGTTGCGCTGAGCGCCGCCGCCCTGTTTTCGACCGTTGCCCGGGCCGATGAACCCTATTTCCCGATCATCGCCAAGGGCTTCAGCCACCAGTTCTGGCAGGCCGTGAAGGCCGGTGCCGAGGAAGCCGCCAAGGCCGACGGCGTGAAGATCACCTTCGAGGGGCCGGAAACCGAAGCCCAGATCGACAAGCAGACCGACATCCTGAATGCCGCCATCGCCAAGAAGCCGCAGGGCATCGGCTTTGCCGCCCTCGACAGCCAGGCGCAGATCCCGGCGCTGCAGAAGGCTGCCGATGCCGGCATTCCGATCGTCGCCTTCGACAGCGGGGTCGAAGGTGACCTGCCGCTTGCCACCTGCGCCACCGACAATGTCGCGGCCGCCGGTGCTGCCGCCGACAAGCTTGCCGAAGCCATTGGCGGCGAGGGCCAGGTTGCCGCGGAGATCCACGACCAGACCTCGGCCACCGGCATCGGCCGCCGCGACGGCTTCCTCAACCGCATCAAGGAAAAATATCCGAAGATCGAGGTGGTGGACGTGCAATATGCCAATGACGCCCTGAAGGCTGCCGACGACATCAAGGCGATGCTGCAGGCCCATCCCGACGTCAAGGGCATCTTCGCCTCCAACGAAGGCACCGCCATCGGTCTGTCGGTCGCCATCAAGGAATCGAAGGCGAAGATCGTCGGCGTCGGCTACGATTCCGGCAAGACCCAGAAGGACGCCATCCTCGACGGCACCCTGCTCGGCTCGATCACCCAGAACCCCGTCGGCATCGGCAAATGCGTCGTCGATTCGCTCGCCAGGGTGCTCAAGGGCGAAAAGCTCGAGAAGCGCATCGATACCGGCTACTACTGGTATGACAAGACCAACATAACCGACCCCAAGGTCGCTGCCGTTCTCTACGATTGAGACCTGACCCCAGCAAGCGCCCCTCCCCGAAGCCTCCCAAGGCGGGGAGGGGTGTTTTTGTCGGCATGGCGGCCCGGTGCCGGTTCGGCATCTCCCTCTGCCGAATAATGGTTGAACATTCAAATATCCTGTGCGCTAATGGCTGGATTGTCGGCCCCCTCCGGGTACGGCAGGCCTGATGATCGTGGACGACGGCAGGAGCGCGCATGAGCCAGACATTGACCTCCCCATCGTCGGCTGACGGCAGGGATTTCCCGGTCGACGACCTCCGTGCGCTGTTTCCGGCGCTGGTCAAGGCGGGGGATTTCATCTTTCTCGACAATGCCGGGGGTGCGCAGGTGCCGCAGGCGGTGGTCGATGCGGTCGCCACCCATCTCGTCGATTTCAACGTGCAGCGCATGGCGAAATACCGGCACAGCCAGGGCGTCGACCGCAATCTTGCCGAAGCCCGCGAGACGGTCGCGCTGCTGGTCAATGCCTACCGTCCGGAGGAAGTCTCCTTCGGCATGAATGCCACCTCCTTCATCCGGCTGGTCAGCCTCGGCATTGCCTGGATGCTTCAGGCGCGCAACGAGATCATTGTTACCGACATGGATCACGATGCCAATATCGCCACCTGGATGGCGCTCGAGGAAGCGGGCGCAAAGATCGTCTGGTGGCACATGCGGGAAGACGGGATGCTGCATGCGCAGGATCTCCAGCCGCTGTTGAATGACCGCACCCGGCTGGTTGCCTGCACCGTCACCGCCCACTCGATCGGCACCATCGTCGATGTCGCCGAAGTCGGCAGGCTGGCGCATGCGGCGGGCGCGGAAGTGTTTCTCGACAGCGTTCACTACGGACCGCACGGGTTGATCGACGTGCAGGCGTGGAATTGCGATTATCTCGTCTGTTCCGGCTACAAGAATTTCTCGCCGCATATGGGTTTTCTCTGGGGGCGCTACGAGGCGCTGTGCCGGTTGCCGACCTTCAAGGAAGATTTCATCCCCGATGTGCCGCCCTACAAGATCGAGGTCGGTACCTTCACCTATGAGAATGTCGCGGGCATGAATGCGGCGATCCACTATCTCGAAGCGCTCGGTCGGCGGTTTCTCACCGGCAACGGCCATTCCCGCCGCGCGGCCCTTGCCGCCGCCATGGGCGCAATCCGCGATTATGAACTGACCCTGTCGCGCGGGATGATCGCGGTGCTGAGAAAGCATGGCGCGACGATCTACGGCATTTCGGATGAGGCGCGTCTTGCCCGGCGTGTGCCGACGATCTGCTTCAACATTCCCGGTCTGACGCCGCAGCATATCGCCGCCGAAATGGGCAAGGCGGGGATCGGCCTGCGCGATGGCCACATGTTCGCGCCGCGCCTGATGCAGCGGCTTGGCCTTGCCATGGAAACCGGCGCGCTCCGGGTGTCGCTGGTACATTACAACAAGGTGGAGGAAATCGCCCGGTTTGACCGGGTGCTCGGCGAGATCATTGCGCGAAAAAATTGACAAAAGTCAACCTTAGCGCGTGAAGCGCTGGAACGGGATCAGGCCCGTCGTGCCGGCCTGATCCCTATGTCGCGGGGCGCAAATCCGGACCTACTTGGCCTTCTTGCCCGTGGCGGTGGTGCTCGTCGCATTCTTGACCTGCGAGCCCAGCAGGGCGGCGGGCGCGGCGGCTGCCGCGGTCTTGTCCTTCTTCGGTTTGCGGATTTCCTTGCCGCTTCTTACCTGTCCCTTGGCCATGATCGATATCCTTTGAATGTTGAGATGAAAAATTGGGGTCGAATGCGGTGAGGCGCTGGCATTAGAGTCTGTCAGGTTCAGATAGAACCTGACAGACTCCAAGCAAATTTGTTTTCGTTTGTCTTTTCGGGAAAACCGGATTCCACTTTTCCCTGACAAACTCTAGCCGGGCGAATCCGGCGGGATCAACTGCCCATCCAGTGGATTTCTAGCGGCGTGACGCGGAACGCGCCCTTTGTGCCCCCAGCCGCAAGAACCGGCGACAGGCCGACATAGTCCCGCAGCACCCGCTCGGGGTACGGCTTCGCCAAGCCGGAGTTGCCGGGCACCGCCTCTGCGGGCGAGATCTGGGCATCACGATAGGCGGCACCGGAAATGCGGACAAGATTGCGGGACATGCACTTGGCATAAAAATCGGAAGACATCAGGCCCTCCTTTCATCAGGGGCCAGAATGTCAGCCCGAACAACAGCATCGGCGAAGCGACCGACCGCAGCCTGATCATGCGCCCTTCACGGAAGGGATGCAATCATCAGTTCGGGATCGCTGCCATTCTCCCGGGCGGGATCAGTGTTCGAAGGGTTCGCCAAGCGAGGCGATGCCGTTCAGGGTCAGGAGGCGGCGGTTCGAGGAGATGATGCCGAGCACGATGATGGTGACGAGATAGGGCAGGCTAGCCAGCAATTGCGAGGGGACGTTGAGCCCGGTGGTCTGGGCGGCAAGCCCCATCAGCGAGACCGCCCCGAACAGGCAGGCACCGAGAAAGATCCGGCCCGTCATCCAGGTGCCGAACACCACCAGCGCAATGGCGATCCAGCCGCGTCCGGCAATCATCCCGTCGGCCCAGAGCGGCGTATAGACCGTCGAGGCATAGGCTCCGGCAAAGCCCGCCATCATGCCGCCAAAGGCAATGGCTGCAAGCCGGATCAGGATCACGGGATAGCCGATGGCATGGGCGGCCTTCGGGTTTTCACCGACGGCGCGCAGCAGCAGTCCGATTTTCGAATGGCGAAAGACATACCAGATCGCCACGGTTGCCAGCAGCGACAGCCAGACGACGAGGTCCTGGCGAAAGAGGCCACCCGCGACGGGTAGATCGGAGAGGTAGGGCAGCGCCAGGGTCGGCAGGCCGGTGATGGTCTGGCTTTCATGGGTCTTGCCGAACAGGGCGGAGAGGCCCTCGCCGAGAATGCCGATGGCAAGGCCTGTTGCCACCTGGTTTGCCCGGAAGCCCAGCGTCACAAAGGCAAAGATCAGCGACAGCGCCACGCCGCCAAGGCCGGCTGCGGCAAAGCCGAGGCCATGGCTGCCGCCCGCATGGACGATGATGAAGGCAATGACCGCCCCCAGCGCCATGATGCCCTCGATCCCGAGATTGAGAACGCCGGAGCGCTCGACGACGAGTTCGCCGAGTGCTGCCAGCAGAAAGGGCGTGGCGGCGGCCAGCATGCCGGCGAAGATGAAGGCAATGGCATTCATGAGGGAACCCTGCGTGTGGAGTGGCCCCAGTCGAGACGGTAGCGCACGAAGGTCTGGGCAACCAGATAGGACAGCAGCAGGCTGCCCTGAAACACCCAGACAGCGGCAATCGGCAGATTGGCCGAAACCATGGCTGTATCGCCGCCGATATAAAGCGCGGCCATCAGCAGCGAGGCGATGATGATGCCGAGCGGATGCAGCCCACCGAGATAGGCAACGATGATCGCGGCATAGCCATAGCCGGTCGAAATCGACCGCTGCAGCTGGCCGACCGGCCCCGCCACTTCGGCAGCCCCGGCAAGACCTGCGACAAACCCGCTGATCAGCAGCGCCAGCCAGATGGCACTGGCTTCGGAAAACCCGGCATAGCGCGCAGCGCGCGGCGCAAGTCCGCCAACCAGCAGCTGATAGCCGCGAAAGCTCTTCTGCATGAAGACCCAGGCGATGACCGAGGCAAGCACGGCCAGAAGCAGGGAGACATTGACCCTCGTTCCCGGGATCAGGAGCGGCACCAGCGCATCATACTGGAACATCACCGATTGCGGGAAATTGAAGCCATGCGGGTCTTTCCATGGCCCGAGCAGCAGGTAATTCAGCACCTGGGTGGCAACAAGGCTCATCATCAGCGACACCAGGATTTCATTGGCATTGAGCCGGACCCGCCAGAAGGCGGTGATCGAGGCCCAGAGCGCACCCCCGAGCGCGCCGAGCAGCAGCATCAGCGGCCAGATCCACATGCCTTCGGCACCTGGAAACCAGACAGGGATCGCCGAGGCGAAGACCGCCCCGAGGATGAACTGGCCTTCGGCACCGATATTGAACACCCTTGCCCGGAAGCCGATGGCAAGCCCCTGCGCGATCAGCAGCAGCGGCCCGGTTTTCAGCAGCACTTCGGAAAAGGACGACCAGGACAGGAAGGGATCGAGCAGCATCGCATAGAAGACGCTTGCCGGGTCCTTGCCCATCAGCAGGTAGAGAACGAGGTTCAGCACCGTCGCGGTCACCAGCGCGATGACGGGGGCGAGAAAGGCCATTGCCAGCGAGGACTTTTCGCGGCGGATCAGACGCGGCAGGGCGTGGACGGCGCTCATGCGGTCACTCCCTGTTTGGCATTCCCGGCACCGATCATGTAGCGGCCGATCTCCTCCGGCCTCGTCTCCCGCTTGACAAGCGGCGGCGACAGGCGGCCCTTGTGGATCACCTGGATATGATCGCAAAGCTCGAACAATTCTTCGATTTCCTCCGAGATGACGAGAATGGCAATGCCCGCGTTGCGCAGGTTGATCAGCCGCTGGCGGATGGCCGAGGCCGCACCGATGTCGACGCCCCAGGTCGGCTGGGCGACGAACAGCAGTTTCGGGGCCAGCATGATTTCCCGCCCGACGATGAATTTCTGCAGATTGCCGCCCGAAAGCGCACCCGCTTCGGCCTGCGGTCCTGATGTCCTGACATCAAAATCGCGGATGCAGGTCTCGGCAAAACCGGTTGCGCCCGCCTGGTCGACCAGTCCGTGCCTGACGAGGCCGAAACGGTGGGCGGTGAGCAACGTGTTGCGGGCCAGCGACAATTCGGGAACCGCGCCGCGCCCCAGCCTGTCCTCCGGGACGAAGGCAAAGCCGAGCTTGCGGCGCGCTGCCGGGTCGAGGTCGCCCACCGCATGGCCCATCATCCGGATGTTGTCCCGTTCGGCCCGGGAAAGCCGGATTTCGCCGGAGATCAGCTCGGAAAGCTCGCTCTGGCCATTGCCTGATATCCCGGCAATGCCGAGGATTTCCCCCGAGCGAACCGACAGCGAGACATCGCGGAGCGGCATGGCAAAGGGCGATCCCGGCACATGGGAGAGGGATTTCACCTCCAGTCGCCGCTCGCCCTCGGGCATGACGACGGCGGGGACCGGTTCCGGCATGTCACGACCGATCATCATCCGGGCGAGATCATGGGCGTCGTGGTCCCGCGGATCGACATTGCCGGTCACCCTGCCTGCCCGCAGAATGGTGGCGTGGTCGCAGATCGCCCGGATTTCCTCAAGCTTGTGGGAGATGAACAGGATCGACACACCGCTGTCGCGCAGCCGCCGCAAGGTATCGAACAGCCGCTCGACCGATTGCGGCGGCAGCACGGAAGTGGGTTCATCAAGGATCAGCAGCCGGGGATCGGTGAGCAGGCTGCGGATGATTTCCACCCGCTGCCGCTCCCCCACCGACAATTGGTGGACATGGGCAAGCGGATCGACCTCAAGGCCGAAATCCCGGCCAAGTGCCTTGATGCGGGCAATCAGGGCCGGTTTTCGGCCCGGCACCACCAGCGAGATGTTTTCGACCACCGTCAGGGTCTCAAACAGCGAGAAATGCTGGAAGACCATGCCAATGCCGCGCCGCCGCGCCTCGGCGGGCGAGGCAAGGTCGACCTTCTCCCCTTCCCAGATCACCTCACCGTCATCCGGCGCTTCGACACCATAGATGAGTTTCATCAGTGTCGACTTGCCGGCGCCGTTTTCACCGAGAATGGCGTGAATGCTGCGCGGCGCCACGTCCAGATCGACGCCGGAATTGGCAAGGGTCTGGCCGTAGCTTTTGGTAATCCCGCGCAGCGACAGAAGAGGAGCGGTCATGGCTTACTTCGGTAGCGGCGTGGTGACGCCCTTGACGTGCCAGTCCATCGCAACGATTTCGGCATCGGTCATGGTCACGCCCTTGGCAACGCCCTCGCTGCCATCGGCCTTGGTCAGCGGACCGGCAAAGGGTGACAGGGCCCCGCTGGCAATCTTTGCCTCGGCGTCCTTGATCCTGGCCATCGTGTCGGCAGGCACGTCGGCGCTCCAGTCGACCACCTCGACCACCTTGTCGGCAACGCCGAGGAAGGCATTCGCCCCCTTGAACGTGCCCGCGACATGGGCATCGACGGAGGCCTTGAAGAAGGGTGACCAGTCGGTGGCGACACAGCCAAGATAGGTTTTCGGCGCATAGGTCTTCATCGAGGAATTGAGGTTGAAGGCATAGACGCCTGCCGCCTCGCAAGCCGAGATCACCGAGGGCGTATCCTGCGCATTGGAGAAGATCACGTCGCATTTCTGCGCGATCAGCGCCTTGGCGGCTTCCTGTTCCTTGGCCGGGTCGAACCAGGAATTGACCCAGACGACCGAGACTTCGACATTGGGGTTGACCGCCTGCGCGCCGAGCGTGAAGGCATTGATCGAGGTGATGAGTTCGGGGATGGCGAAGGCCGAGACCGAGCCGAGCTTGCCGGTCTTCGACAGCGCTGCAGCCGCCATGCCCATCAGATAGGTCCCCTGGAAATATTTTGCGGCAAAGGGCGAAAAGTTCGGCGCGACCTCATAGCCGGAGGCATGCAGCACCGTCACATCGGGATTGCGCTTGGCAATCTGCAAGGCGCCATTCTGGTAGCCGAAGGATCCGGCGATCAGGAACTTGTTTCCGTCTGCCACGGTCTTGTTCATGATCCGGTCGGCATCCGGGCCTTCGGCGATGTTTTCGAGCACCGTCACCTTGACCTTGTCGCCATAGGCGGCCTTGATCGGATCGAGTGCTGCGGCAAGCGCATGGCCCCAGCCGACATCGCCGAGCGGCGAGGGCAGCACCAGCGTGATGCCCAGCGGTTCATCTGCCGCCAGCGAGACGCGGGCCCCGATGGCGGAGGCAAGACCGGTGAGCGCGACGCTCTTCATGAGATTTCTGCGGCTGATGGTGGTGCGCATGGGAAGCTTCCTGTGTTGGCGTTAGGGGGCGATGGTGGAAAATGCGGCTTCGGCTTCGGCGGCAAGCCGGGCCTCGTCGAGACCCGGAAATTCTCCCCGGGCCCAGACGATCCGGCCATTGATCATCGTCAAATCCGTCGGCATGCCAATCCCCAGCTTGGCGATCAGGCTCAGGGGATCGTGCCGGGTGCCGACATAATCCATCCGGCGGGTATCGATGGCAAAGAGGTCGGCGGCCATGCCGGGCGCAAGGCGTCCGAGATCCGCCCGGCCGAGCAGGCTCGCGCCGCCGCTGGTGGCATAGGCGAGGAAGGCGGCGGGATCGGGCACCGGATGCTGTCGCGACGAGGCGACCAGGCATTGCAGCATGTAGGCGGAATGGATGCAGTGCATCAGGTTTGAATTGTCATTCGAGGCCGCGCCATCGCAGCCGAGCCCGATCCGCAGGCCAAAGGCCGCCATGGCCGGGATATCGGTTACCTCGGCACCGACGAGATAGACCGGCTCCGGGCAATGGGAAAGGCCGGTTCCCGACCGGGCCAGCTTTCGCAGTTCGTCATGGCTCAATTCCCAGCCATGGGCGTAGAAGGTGTCCGGCCCGGCAAAGCCCAGTTCTTCACAATAATCGACGGTGCGCATCCCGTGGCGGGCTTCGATGATCGGGCTCTCGCCCTCGCCGGCATGGGTATGCAGCAGCACGCCGCGATCCCGGGCCAGGGCCACCGATTCGACGAAGGTTTCCCGGTAGCAATTGACCGGCTGGCAGGGTGCCACCACCACCTGTCGCATGCTGAAGGGATTGCAGTCATGGTAGGTGTCGATTAGCCGGGCGCAATCGGCGATGAATTCATCGGTGGTCTCGAGCATCTGGTCGGGGATGGTCGACCCTTCGGATTTCGGCAGCGTATTGCCGCCACGTCCGGCGTGAAAGCGCATGCCGAGCAGGTCGGCGGCCTCGAACTGCCGGTCGATCAGCCGCTTTCCCGCATGGCGGGGGAAATTGTATTGATGGTCGAAGGCGGTGGTGCAGCCATGCTTGATCAGTTCGGCCATGGCGGTCAGCGAGGAATGGTAGAAGCAATCCTCCGTCAGCCGCGAAAAGATCGGGTAGATCCGGTCCAGCCATTCGATGATCGACAGTTTCGTCCAGTCGAGATCGGCGCGGTTGCGCACGAAACACTGGAAGAAATGGTGATGGGTGTTGATCAGCCCGGGATAGACGAACCAGCCACGGGCATCGATGATATCGGTACCGTCGGCAAGCGGCATACGGTCGAGCCCGGTCCCGATGGCCTTGATGGCAGGGCCTTCCGTCAGCAGATCAACGTCACGGTGAACGACGGGTCCGGACCCGTCATCGACAATCACCGCCGCGCAACCCTTGAGGAGATGGCCCGCCATGCTCAGTCCCCGCTTTCGGCAAGGGTCGGTTCCGGCTTCAGCTCGTGCAGCCGGTGGATGCCCGGCATTTCGATGAAACCGTCAAGCGCCCGCAGCGCCTTCGACCAGAGGCGGATCGACGGATAGGCATCCAGCGAAACACCGCCATCGCCCGCGAGCGCCACATAGGGGAAACAGGCGATGTCGGCGATGGTCGGCCTGTCACCGGCAAGGAAGGTCAGGCCCCGCAGCCGCTGCTCCGTGAGCGCGGCTTCAAGTTCGCGCAGAGCCGCGATGCCGTCGGCCCGGAGCGCCTCGATATCGCCGGGGCGCAGCAGCATGTCATGCAGGCGGGCGCGGCCAAGACTTGCGGTCAGGCGCGGCGAAAACGACAGCCATTGCTGGACCCGGGCATTGGCGACGGGCGACCCGTCGCCCAGCCATTGCGGCGCGGCAAGGCTTGCGAGATAGGTGAGGATCGCCGAGGAGTCCGTCAGGATCAGCTCGCCGTCCTCAAGGATCGGGATCGAGCCCGCCGGGTTCAGGGCCAGAAGTGCCGGCCCCCTATGTTCGAGGCCGGGATGAAAATCGACGGGGCGCAGCACCAGCTTCACGCCTGTCAGCGCGGCCAGCAGCCGGGCCTTGTAGCAACTGGGCGAGAGAATGTAGTCGTAGAGGATCATTGGGCCACCAGCTGCGCGCCATAGGTAAAATTGTGCTTCTTCAGCCAGCGCCTGTAGGCAACGGAGGTGAGATCCGCCCGGGTCGGGATTTCCATGCCGGGATCGAGCGGCAACAGGCGCGGGATCTGGTTTTCAAGGATCGACCGGTCCTGCAGAAAGATCGTCTGCTGGAAATGGATGAGATCGGTCATCGGCGTCACATCGTCGAACAGCGCCATCCATGGCCAGACATCGCAGAGATCTTCGGCGAGCGGCTGGACGAAGAGCGTGATCACATCCCATTCGCCGGGGCGCGGCGGGCAGGTCTTGTAGAGAACCGTCGAGGTGGGAGCGGCCACCCGGTACATGTATTCGGTGGTAATCCCGCCCGCTGCCGATTTCGCTGCCTGCGGCTGGTAGAAGGAGATCTTGGTCGCCCAGACCTCGTCTTCTTCCTCGCGGATATTGACCTGATAGTTCTGCACTTCCGTATGCGGCTCGGCACCCAGGATATCCGTGTGGACAAAGGGAAAATGGGCGATGTCGAGGAAGTTTTCGACCGCACGGAGCGGCGAGCAGCGGACCCGGACCACCCCGACATCGACCAGTCGCCGACCGGGCTGGTCCGCCTCGGTAATGGTAAACAGGTCTTTCTTCGGTGCGCCGGTCGAGGTCCAGACATGGCCGAACCGGGTGATGACGGGCAGTTCCCGCCCCCCGGCTGTCGTCACGCGCGGTGCGCCACGCTCACCAAGGCCGACCCGGATCGGCTGGCCGAGAAGGGCGGTTTCCGCAGGCACGGGTTTCAGCTGGCTGACCAGTCCGACCGGATACCATTCGTCTTTCATGGCTCCGGCGCTCATGCTGCTGCATCCTTTTGGTGGACCTGCTCGGCCGCGCGCCGCACCGCTTCCAGCGCCCGCGACACCGCAATGCGCGCGGCGAGCCCGGCAGTGGCATCCACCAGCACATGGATCAGGATCTGGTCTGATGCCTGTGGCGCAAACAGCAGGGTTGTGTCCGTGTCGGCGAGGCGCGTCCGCACCATGCCATCGGCGGGTTCCGTCTGGCCAAGGGCGCGCAGGAGATCGGCCTGCCGCGCCGTTGAGGTCAGCGTACGCAGCGGCTCCATCCCGTCGAGGGCTGGGGGCGTCATCTGCGGATCCCGGGCGGCGACCCATATCACCCCGTCCTGTTCGCACGCCGTGGCTGTCACCACGCGGATCGCCTCAGGCGGGGTCAGGTCGGGATGGGCGGGAATGCGCAGGCACTGGCCGCTCTGGCCATAGCTCCAGCCGTGATAGATGCAGGACAGGGCCTCGCCACGCACAAAGCCGTGGGAAAGCCGCATGCCGCGATGGGGGCAACGGTCGGCAGAGACCGAGAGGCGACCGCTCTGGCTGCGCCAGAGGGCAAAGCTGCCTTCGGGAATAAAGGCAGGCACAACGGTTGCCGGGGGCAGATCCCGGGACAACGCGACGGGTGTCCACGCGCAACGCGAATCAGGAAACATCAGACAGTCTTTTCTCCCCCGGGCAATTCCGTGCAGACATGCGCCCTGTGATTGTGGTCACTTCGGACCATCTATTCATTTGCAAATGTCCGCCTGACCCCACAGCCAATCAATTCTGCGCCTCAGTCGTCGGGGCGTGGTGAAAATCTGTGCAACTTCAAGCGGATCATCCCTGATGGTCTGTCTCTTTTCAAAGCGCCCACGCCCATTGAAGCGCTTCTTTTGGGAACGTTGCATATAATTATGACCATAGCAATAGTGGCAAAATTCGATTAAATTCCAAGGGTTGAGGCGATGTCGCGATCAGATCGCACCCTGTTCCTGGAGGTTGTCGGTCCAGCCTGCCGACCAACCGTCGTGCGCAGGCTCCGGCATCGCAATGCGTTCGATGGTCTCGATCCAGACGTCGATGGGGCCGAGCGAACAGCCCATTTCCATCGCATCCAGCAATTCGCGCGGGCCTGACATGTCGAGCTCGATCCGCAGCGCATCGTGCGCCGCTATCCCGCCGGCAAGGCCGAGCTTGCGTGCGTGCCGGTCGATCCATGGCAGGAAGGAGGCGGAAGCAATATCGCCGCGAAGGATCAGTTTCTCATGCTTGATGGGGGGATCTTCGTCGGCCATGGTCAATATGCTCCTTGTCGGGCAGGAAGCAGGAATTCACCCGGATCTGTCAAGTGGATTGTCTTCCCGGTGCGGCCGACCAAAGCGCGTCGTGTTTTACAGGGTTGAACAGTGCCGCGCTTTCGTTCCTGTTTTGCGCATCTACGTTATTGTTCAATCGAGTGCGATTGAACGCGACACGCGTTAGGATGACCGGGCTCGAAACGATGGCAAGGGACAAAGGGATTGACCGTGACGCAAACCACGCAGGCAACATGGATGGAAACCGGCGCGGTGCTTGTCGATGGCAAGGCGAAAGGCGAGCTTCTGCACAGCGATGTCCCCATCAGCTTCTGGGGCGGTATCGACGCGGCAACCGGCGAGGTGATCGACCGCACCCATCCGCTGTTCGGCAAAAATGTCAAAGGCCGCATCCTTGCCATTCCGAGCGGGCGGGGCTCCTGTACCGGCAGCAGCGTCATCATGGAACTGATCCTGAATGGCCACGGACCGGCGGGCATGATATTCGCCCAGAAGGAGGAGATCCTGTCTCTGGGCGTGATCGTTGCCGAAGAGGTCTTTGGCGTATCGATCCCGATGGTCGCGCTCGGCGCGGAGGGGTTTGCCGCGCTCGAGTCAAAGTCTTCAATCGGGATCGACGGCAATCGGGTCTTCGACGCGGGCGACATGGCCGAGACGCATGTCGCAGGTGCGGCACCGCGCTCCGCGCTGCGGCTGAGCGATCCGGACCGGCGAATGCTGGCGGGTGGCGAGGGCCGCGCTGCCGCCCTGGCCATGCGGATCATCCTGCGCTTTGCCAATATTCTCGGGGCAAGTGCGTTGATCGACGTTACGCGGGCGCATATCGATGGCTGCATCTATACGGGCGCGGCCAGCCTGAATTTTGCCCGGGCGCTTTGCGACGGCGGGGCGCGGGTCAGGGTGCCGACCACGCTCAACGCCATCTCCGTCGACCGGCTGAACTGGCGGCAGCAGGGAACGGACCCTGACCTCGGCGAACCCGCCAGCGCGCTTGCCGATGCCTATGTGGCGATGGGGGCTGAGCCCACATTCACCTGCGCGCCCTACCAGCTTGCCTCAGCGCCGGTGGAAGGGGAGAATATCGTCTGGGCGGAATCCAATGCGGTGGTCTACGCCAACAGCGTGCTCGGCGCGCGCACGATGAAATATCCTGATTATCTCGATATCTGCATCGCGCTCACCGGCCGCGCACCGCTGGCGGGCTGCCATCTCGACAGCGAGAGGCGGGCACGGCTGCATGTCGCGGTGACGGTTCCTGAAGGCATCGACGACGCCTTCTATCCCCTGCTTGGCTATCACGCGGGCCTGCTTTCACCGTCGGAGATACCCGTCCTTTCCGGGCTCGAGGCTGCCCATCCGACGCCGGATGACCTGAAGGCCTTCGGGGCGGCCTTTGCAACCTCGTCGGGGGCGCCCATGTTTCATATCGTCGGCGTAACGCCCGAGGCCTGCGATCTCGCACAGGCAACGGGTGGCATGGATGTCGAAAGGGTCGCGGTCGGGCCCGCCGATCTCGCCGGCAGCTGGACGAAGCTCAACAGCGCGACGGAGTTGCGCGTCGACCTGGTGTCGCTCGGCAATCCACATTTCTCGGCGGATGAATTTGCAAGGCTTTCAGCCCTTTGCAAGGGGCGCATCCGCGATCCCGATGTGGCGGTGGTGGTGACTGCGGGCCGGGCGACGGTAGAAGCGATCACCCGCGCGGGTATCCGGGAGGAACTCGAGGCATTCGGCGTCCAGATTGTCGTCGATACCTGCTGGTGCATGGTGGTCGAGCCGGTGATCCCGCCGCACGCCCGTACGATCATCACCAATTCCGGCAAATATGCCCATTATGGCACCGGCCTTTCAGGCCGGAAGCTCTATTTCGCCAGCCTCGCCGGCTGCGTGGAGGCGGCGTGCACCGGACGGGCCAGCGCGGCGCTTCCGGCCTGGCTCACGCCCTGATCCTCAGTGTACTGATCAGCCCTGCCGAAAGCGCCAGCACCGCTGCAATTGCAAGCCCGAAGCGGGGCGCGATATCGACGGGGGCGAGCGTGAACAGCAGCGCCATCAGCACCGCGCCGATGGTCTGGCCGGTCAGTCTTGCCGTCCCCTGCATGCCGCCCGCCGCACCGATCCGCGCCCGCGGGGCGGCCATCAGCATGTTGCGGTTGTTGGGTGTCTGGAAGAAGCCGAAGCCGAGGCCTGCCAGCATGGTCATCGGGATCAGCGCGCCGACATGGGTCTGGAGCGGCCAGAGCGCGCAGCCGATCAGCCCTGCGGCAAAAGCGGTTCCACCGAGCGCACAGAGCAGGCCCGTCGGCACCCGGTCGGCAAGCCTGCCCGAAACCGGCGCGACCAGCGCCACCGTCAGCGGCCAGGCGGTCATGTAAAGCCCGGTTTTGAAAGCCGGTTGCCCCAATGTATGCTGAATATAGAAGGGCAGGGCGATGATGGCGGCGGATTGGGCGACAAAGCAGCAGATCGATGCCAGAACCGAAATGCGGAAGGGCCGGGCGCGCAGCAGATCGAGCGGGATCAGCGGTGCGGGACTGTCGAATTCGCGCCGGATCAGCAGGATAAGGCTGAGGGCGGCGAAGGCCAGCAGGGCCAGGCCAGGCAGCGGGCTTGAGGTCAGGTAATCGACTCCAACCACCAGCGGTGCGAAAAAACCGGCATTGAGCGCGACGCTGATAAGGTCGACAGGGCGACCTGTGCCCTTATGGGCGGGCAGATACCGGGCGCAGGCAAGTACGATCAGCCCGACCGGGATATTGATGGCAAACAGCCAGGGCCAGTCTGCAAGGGTGAGGATCGTCGCGCCGAGCGTCGGTCCCGCCGCTGCCGACAGGGCGACCGCCAGCGCATTCCAGCCAATGGCCCGGCCCACCATGTGCCTTGGATAGGTCAGCCGCAACAGGGCGGCGAGCAGCGCCATGATGGCGGCCCCGCCAAGTCCCTGCAGCAACCGGGCGGCAATCAGCCAGCCGAGCGAGGGGGCGAGCGCGCAGAGCGCCGAGGCAAGGGTGAAAAGCACCACGCCAAGGGTAAAGACCCGACGATAGCCGTAGCTTTCGCCCAGCGCCGCACAGGGCAGAAGCGCAATGACCAGCGCCATCTGGTAGCTGCTCACCACCCAGATGGCCGCCGAGGGCGTGACATCGAGCACCCGCGAGATGGTCGGCAGCGCCACATTGGCAATGGCTCCGTCCAGCACCGCGAGCACGATGGCGGTCAGGACGGCGGCCGCCGAAATCACCCGCCGCGGCATCGGCAGACCGTCGGGGGGTGCCGCATTCTCTTCGGATTTGATCTCCCCCTCCGTGCCCACAGGACTGTCACCTGCCCGGCGGATCTCGTCTGACATGGCTCAATCCTGTTGTTGATGACGGCACGACAAGTGTCTGAACTGGGGGGCGACGCATGGGGCAATCGTCTGATCGACAGGATATAGATCAGGTCTGCCGGCAAAGCGAAACAAAAACCGCGCCTTCCTGTCTGGCGGAGGCGAGGTTTGGCGGGGCGAGGGGTGAGAACGGGGGTCGGGTTATCTGGTTTTATCCAGTGAGCGGCGGCACCAACCCGACCCCATTCTTTTTACGCCTCTACACACTGGACACGGAGAGAACGGGCGGGCCTTGCGTTGCGGCGGCGAGCAAGACCCGGAGCGATGTGGACGCTTGTTGTGGGACCGTCCGTTTCCAGTGTCTCTATATTAGCAAGATAATCTAATTAATAAATGAAAGAATTAACATATATTAATATTTGATGTTTTATAGCGACCTTTCCGAAAACGCTAGTGATTTTCACAGGTCACATCAGGAGGTTTAGGGTATTGCACCATCAAATAGCAAAGTGCCTCCGTGTTTGGCGGCGGGAAAAACGTGGTGCCGCCGGTTTTCCACAGGGAAGCGGGCGCAGGGTGGGCTGGTCTGGCGGTATCCGGCCGCATCGGCGGGCGAATCAGTCCAGTCCTGTTGGGCCGGTAGCTGACTGTTCTCGTAGCGGCATGTCTTTCCCGGGGGGGGCTGCGGCCCGGATAGGATATGGTGGAAAGCTGATATGGTTCATTATTCAAGCGAATAGGGTGGCGACGGGAAGTGTTTCGCAGCGATATTGCGCCGCACTCTTTTCGCGTCTAGGGTCGCGCCGAGAACAGTTTTCAAGGGTTGAAGATGAAAAGCCATGTCCTGACCGTGTCCTGCATATCCAAGCGGGGAATCGTTGCTGCCATTTCCGGATTTCTCGCCGACAAGGGGTGTTACATCATCGACAGTTCCCAGTTCGATGATCTTGAAACCGGGCTGTTTTTCATGCGGGTGACCTTTACCTCGCAGGACGGCGCGCCGATCGAGGATATCGTGGCTGGGTTCGAACCGGTGAAGGCCCGCTTCGACATGGC
Organism: uncultured Gellertiella sp.; assembly: GCF_963457605.1. GTDB lineage: Bacteria > Pseudomonadota > Alphaproteobacteria > Rhizobiales > Rhizobiaceae > Gellertiella. The sequence goes on along the minus strand of NZ_OY735139.1, from coordinate 1,651,989 downwards.
TTGCGAATTCCATGGCAGCGACGACAAGATGAAGGTGCTGCTGATGGTGTCGCGCTTCGGCCATTGCCTGAACGACCTGCTGTATCGCTGGAAGATCGGGGCGCTGCCGATCGACATCGTCGGCGTCGTCTCCAACCATTTCGATTACCAGAAGATCGTCGTCAACCACGACATACCGTTCCACCATGTCAATGTCACCAGGGCCAACAAGCCGCAGGCAGAAGCCCGGCTGATGGAGATCGTCGAGACATCGGGCGCGGAACTGATCGTGCTTGCCCGCTACATGCAGGTGCTGTCGGATGAAATCTGCCAGAAGATGTCCGGGCGGATCATCAATATCCACCATTCCTTCCTGCCGAGTTTCAAGGGGGCAAATCCCTACAAGCAGGCCTTCGAGCGTGGCGTCAAGCTGATCGGCGCGACGGCCCATTATGTCACGGCGGATCTCGACGAAGGGCCGATCATCGAGCAGGACGTGGCCCGCATCACCCATGCCCAGTCGGCTGCCGATTACGTCTCCATCGGCCGGGACGTGGAAAGCCAGGTTCTCGCCCGCGCCATCCATGCCCATATCCATCACCGGGTGTTCATGAACGGCCACCGCACCGTGGTCTTCCCGGCAAGCCCCGGCTCCTATGCGTCCGAGCGGATGGGCTGACCTGCGGGACCGGCTGCCGCCTCCCGCGGCATCCACGCAAAACCGAAGCAGGCCGCTCCAGATGGGGCGGCCCGCTTTTTTCGGTTCAGGACGGCGCGAAAAAGATCAGGTGCGCGGCTTCAGGTTCTGGGGGTCGTAGAGCGGCTTGTAGCCGACGCCTGCGACTTCGACCGGATAGGTCTCGCCGAAATACTCGACCATCAGCTTGCGGCCTTCCTGGCACCAGGACCAGGGGAGATAGGCAAGCGCGATGTTCTTGCCGATGGTCGGGCCATAGGCAACCGAAGTGGTGTAGGAGCGGCGGCCGAGTTCGTCGACGAGCGTTTCCCCGGTTGCCGGATCCATGACCGGCATGATGCCGACGGGATAGCGGGCGACGCCGCTGGAATCGACATTGTCGGTCATCACAAGCGTGCAGAGCATGGCGGGCTGGTGCTCGCGGGCCTTGTACTCGATATGCCTGGCCTTGCCGCAGAAGTCGGCTTCCTTGACCTTCGGACGGGCGAGATCGGATTCGATCAGGTTATACTCGGTCAGCAGGTCGGCATTCTGCAGCCGCAGGCTCTTTTCCATGCGGCGGCTGTTGGCATAGGTCTCGACGCCGAACGGCATTACGCCGGTGGAGCGCAGCGCATCCCAGACGGCCAGCGCATCGCCATAGGCCATGTGCAGTTCCCAGCCCTGTTCCCCCACATAGGAAATGCGGAAGGCGGTGACGTTCTTGCCGGCGATCTTCACCTGCTTGATGGCGGCGAAGGCAAAGTTTTCCGGCTCAAGGCCAGCGGGATCTTCCACCACCTTCTGCAGGTTGACGCGGGCATTCGGGCCCCAGATGCCGATGGTCACGTATTTCTCGGTGACATCGGTGATGGTGACGTCAAAGCCCTTGTCCTCGGCAACGCGGCGCAGATAGTGGAAATCGCGCGGGCCGGCATCGGCACCGTCGATGACGCGGCAGCGGTCGGCCATGCGGATGATCGTCAGGTCGGCGCGCACCATGCCTTCCTCGTCGAGGAAGTGGGTATAGATGCCCTTGCCGATATTGGCATCGCCACCGATCTTGGCGGCCGCCACCCATTCCAGCAGTTCCACATGGTCGGGGCCTTCGACGTCGATCATGGCGAAATGCGAGAGGTTGACGATGCCGCAATCCTCGCTCATCGCCAGATGTTCGGCGTTGGAGACGCGCCAGAAATGGCGGTTGTCCCACTCGTTGGCACGTACCGGAACCCGGTCGCCGTATTTTTCCAGCAGATGCTCGTTGGCCGCATAGCCGTGGGCCCGTTCCCAGCCGCCGAGTTCCATGAAATAACCGCCAAGCTCGACTTCGCGTTCATAGAAGGGCGAGCGGCGGATGTTGCGACCGGTGGCATAGGGTTCGCGCGGATGGACAGCGGGATTGTAGACCTTCTGGGCTGCCTCGGTGCAGCGGCCCTCGATGAACTTCTCTTCCATCATGTGCGGATAGAAGCGCGAATAGTCGATCCGGTTGTGGTCGATCGGGGTACGCCCGTCGGTCATCCAGTCGGCGATCAGCTTGGCCATGCCCGGGGCGTCCTTGACCCAGATGGCAACGGCATACCAGAGGCCGCGCACCTTCTGGCTCTCGCCCATCGACGGGCCGCCATCGGTGGTGACCTGCAGCAGGCCGTTGAAGGAATGGCTTTCGTTATAGCCGAGCTCGCCGAGGATCGGGGTCAGTTCCATCGCGCGTTCCAGCGGCGTGATGATCTGTTCCATCTCGAGATCGCGCTGCGACGGCGACAGGCGGGCCTCGTGCTTTTCAAGCAGGTGGCGGGGATGGCAGAGGCGCGGATTGGTTTCTTCGTAATAGCCCCATTCGATCTGGCCGCCTTCGGCGGTGGTCGGATCGCCGGTATCGCGCATATAGGCGGAATTGCCCTGGTCGCGCAGCAGCGGCCAGCCGATTTCCTTGCCGGTGCCTTCGAACTCGTTATAGGGACCGAAGAAGGTCAAGGGATGGTCGACCGGCATGACGGGCAGGTCTTCGCCGACCATTTCGGCAATCAGGCGGCCCCAGAGGCCGGCGCAGACGATGACGTAATCGGCCTCGATGGTGCCGCGATGGGTGACCACCGCCTTGATGCGGCCGTTCTCGACAACCAGCGACTGGGCAGGCGTATTGGCGAAGGAGAGGAGCTTGCCGCTCTTTTCGGCCTGGTCGACCAGCTTGCCTGCAACCGTCTGCGAGCGCGGAATGACGAGGCCGGCATCCGGGTCCCAGAGACCGCCCTGCACCATCTCTTCCTCGATCAGCGGGAATTTCGCCTTGATCTCGGCGGGCTCGATCAGCCGGGCGCGGGTGCCGAAGGCCTTGCCGGAGGTCACCTTGCGGCGGATCTCGTCCATGCGGGGGTCATCGCCGGTGCGGGCCACTTCCAGACCGCCGATACGGGCGTAATGGCCCATCTTCTCATAGAAATCGACCGAGTAGAGTGTCGTCCAGCAGGACAGGAAATCGTGGCTGGTCGCATAGCAGAAATCAGAGGCATGGGCGGTCGAGCCGATGTCCGTCGGGATGCCTGACTTGTCGATACCGACGATATCGGTCCAGCCGCGCTCGATCAGGTGATGCGCGATGGAGGCACCGACGATGCCACCCAGTCCGATGATGACGACCTTTGCCTTTTGCGGAAACTCTGCCATTTGGTTTTTAGAACCCCGATTGAAATGTTGAGGCCGAACTCTAGGGCCTAAGAAGACGGAATTGAAGCCTGTCTGCGACATTCTTCAAATACTGCACGACCACATGACAAAGGTCCCTGTGCCAGCGGTCACCGCAAGGGGAACAAGGACCGGACGCAAGCGGTGAGGCCGGATTTCCACGGGATTTCACCGCGCAGGGTCGGGCAAGCCTGCAAATTCGGCCATTTGCCCCGGAGAGGACAAGGTCGCCGCAGGATGCCGCCGGGCATGGCGCAGAATGGCATGAGCCATCAGGCCGTTTCCGGGGAGGTCAGGTATGGGGAAAGCGGAGAGGCAAAAGCGACACGCATGCCACCCTCGAAATGCGCCACGCTCTGAAATCTGCCCGGATTGCCGGACGCATAGCTGCGCCTGTATTGTCGGGTGAGGTCGGAGGAGATGGCGAGATGAAAGCATTGTGGAATGGCACCAGGATCGCCGAAAGCAGCGATACCGTGGTGGTGGAGGGCAATCATTATTTTCCCGCCGCTTCCGTGGACACGGTTTTTCTGTTGCCGAGCACGACGCGATCAAGCTGTCCCTGGAAGGGTGAGGCGAAGTATTATTCGCTGATTGTTGATGGCAGAACCAATCCTGACGCCGCCTGGTTCTATCCGGAACCGAAGCCTGCGGCTGCCGAAATCAAGGGACGCATTGCCTTCTGGAAAGGTGTCGACGTCACCCCGTGACGGATTTGCCGATCAGCGTCCAGGCACAACCGCGCCGCAGGCCAGAGGCCTGCGGCGACAAGGTCTCAAAAGGGAAGGAAGCCGCAGGCCGTCGCAGCGTTACTTGTTCTGCAACAACCACATCTTGCCAGCCATGGTGATGCCGTAGACATCCTTTTCCGCATTGTCATCCAGATGGCGGCGCTCGAGAAAACCGGGCTCCTTGAGGTCTTCCAGCGTCTTGGCGCTGACCGACTTGATCTTCTGCGGGCGTTCTTTCCAGCGGTCGGTGCGGGCAAAGGTCACCTGGGCGTTCTCATGCGTCCACTTTTTCGCCGATTGCGGATAAAGATCTCCGTCTTTGGCAAGTTTCAGACCGGCAATCTGGGAGGGCGTAAGCTCAATCATGGCAGTATCAGGATCCAATATTTTTGTTCTCAGGAGCCCTTAGCACGGATATTTCGAAATATCATGGAAATTGGCAGATTTTTTTCCATTTGGGGCACATTCATACGGCAATCCGCGAAAATCCCTCCCGGCAGGATTGGTCAGGCTTGGTGACTGTGGCGTGCCCACGATGAATCGGGGCGGCGTTGGATGTATATTTATAGGAATATTCCCTCTTAGATTGCGCTCTCTTTGGGTGTTATATTCTATTATTCTCGCATAGGTATGTTGTTTGTGACGCGAATGTATATGCAAAATTCTGTGATGACGTGTGGAGTCCAAAGATGAGCGACAAGATTAAGAGAATATATGAAGCCCTGGTTGACGGAGCGGTCGCCGGTCATTCCGGGAATACGCTGTTTGCCGCAGTTGTGGCGAAATGCCCCAAGGCAACGAGCAAGAAAATAGTCAAGGCTTCGCTTCTGGCGCTTTCGGATCCGGATATCAAGGATGCGAATGTGCTGCATGTCATCTATGCACTGGCGATCAAGCATCGCCTTGATCCCGCCAGCAAGGATGATCTGGAGCAGGAACAGGAGCCGGTGCAGAATTTGCTCCATTCGGTTGAGGAGCCTGTGGCCAGGAAGAAAAACAGGAAGGCCGTACCGGAATTGCTTGCCACCGTCTGATTCTTGCCCGGGGCGGGTGCGCAGATGTCTTCTTGCAGACTGTTTACATTGTGGCCGCCCATCAGGCGGCGTAGTCATCCCGCATGAGCGCGTGATCGTCCGGCTCCCGTTTGAAATGGAATTGCGACAGGAGATCGCGCAGCATTGCGGCCTGGTTTTTCAGCATCGCACCTGCGGTGTTGTTTTCCTGGACCATGGCGGCGTTCTGCTGGGTGCTCTGGTCCATCAGGTTGACCGCGTCGTTGACTTCCTTGAGCCCCAGTGCCTGTTCGCGTGATCCATCGGCAATCGCTTCGACATCCTGGCTGATCGAGCCGATGCCTTCCGCAATGCCGGTCAGGGCGGCCCCGGTCTCGCGAACCAGTTTCGCTCCCGTCTTGATTTCCCTGTGGGAGTGCTCAAGCAGGTCCTTGATCTCGCGGGCCGCGGCGGCCGACCGGCCGGCCAGTTCGCGCACTTCCTGTGCCACGACGGCAAAACCCCGGCCTGAATCCCCGGCCCGGGCCGCCTCGACGCCTGCATTCAGGGCGAGAAGATTGGTCTGGAAGGCCATGCCATCGATCAGGGAGATGATGTTGGAGATGCGGCCGGATGTCTCTTCGATCCGGCCCATCGCCTCCACGGCCTGGCCGACGATGACACTCGTCTGCTTGGCGTCCTGGTCGGCCTTGCGGGCCGACTGGCGCGCTTCCTGGGCGCGTGCTACGGATTGGGTGACATTGGCGGTGATCTGGTCCAGCGCGGCTGCGGTTTCTTCCAGCGATGCCGCCTGTACTTCGGTTCGCCGGGCAAGTTCGTCCGTCGAGTCCGCGATGGACTGAGTGCCGGCATCGATGAGGTCCCCGGTCTCTGATATCTGTGCCATTGCGGCACCCAATTGCTTGAAGGCGTGTTTCAGGTCGAGCCTCAGACTTTCAAAGTCTTCGGAAAATTGCTGGTCGAGATCAACTGCCAGATTGCCCTGCGCCAGTTCCCTCACCGCTGCAGCCATGCCACCTGTCGCCTCAAGCAGGCGTTGCCGTGCCAACCGATCGGATTCGGCCTGCAGTTCCGCCCGTTCGCGCTGCGACCGCTCCCGGGCCTCTGCGGCGTCCTGTTCCATCTGACGGGCGGCAATGGCGGCGTTTCGAAATACGTCCAGTGCCCCGGCCATGGATCCAAATTCGTTGCGCAGGCCGAGGCCTGGAACAACGAAGCCGGTTTCTCCGGAGGCGAGCTTGCGCATCGCCTCGGTGAGGGCCTGCACCGGGCGGGTGATCGACCGGCCGATCAGCAGTACGCCGATGAGGAGTGCTGCGGCCACCAACGCCAGCATGCCGGCGGCAATCTTCAGCGCCAGACGACTTGCCTCGTCACTCGCCTTGATGGCAATGGTATCACCCGCATCCAGTTCTTCCAGCGTGGAGGCCAGGATCGGGCCGATTGCCATATATGCAGACAGCGAGGCCTTGCGTGCCTCCACTTCTTTCAGTGCGGCGTCCGAGTAGAAGCGGAATGCATTGCGATAGACATCCAGTGCGTCCATCACCCGCATCCGTTTTGCACCGGGTGGAAATGCGGTCTTGACCAATGCAATGAACCGGGTTGCCTCCTCGTCATGCTTGGCAATGTACTTGGCATCGCCCCGCATGATGAAATCCTTTTCATGCCTGCGCATCATCAGCATGCTGACCATCAGTTCAGGACTGGCAACCTTTTCCACCTGTGCCTCGATCGAATGGACGGAATTGCGCATGGTGCCTTCGAGGCCGCTGTCGGGGTTGAGCCCGAGTTCCTGTCCGACCTTCACCAGACCGGAAACGCTGGTGTCATAGTCTTTCAACGCCTGCAGCAACTGTGCAAGCTGGTCGGCCTGGCTGGACGGGGCGACCTGCCCGATATCGCTCAAGGTGGCCATCGCCTTGCCGAGCGTGGCGTGGAACTGGCTTGAATAGGTGATGTCCTTTGAAAGCAGGAAATTCTGTTCCAGCTCTCTCGCCTCATGTACCGCCGTGCCAAGAGCAACAAACCGGCCTTTTTCTGCGGATATGTCCAGGGACGCGTCGCGATAGCGCTGTTCAGTGCTGCGCTGGCCGATGAAGATGGCCGAAACGAGCAGCAGGCCAAGGATGCCGATGCCTGCCAGCATCAGGATCCGCATTGCGATATTGCCGCTGGAAATACGTGCCATCGATATAACCTCTTTGGTTTCACTCCTCTCAATACAGGATGCATCCTAATTTTTGGAAAACTGAATATGAAAAATTCTTGAGTGAAGGAAAGTGTAAACGCGTTTCCCTCACCGGACGTGCCCCATGCCCCATGCCCTGCACCAATGCCAATGACACCTATGGAATTACCCGACGCAATCTGGAATATTGCGTGCCAGAATGTGGAGGACTGAAATGGCTGATCGTACCTATTATGCGCCGACGGGTGGCGCACCGCTGCAGACGCAGCTTCTGACCGGGCGGGCCTGTTTCACCGAGGCCTATGCCGTCATTCCGAAGGGTGTGATGATGGATATCGTCACCAGCTTTTTGCCCTTCTGGGAGGGGACACGGCTGTGGGTCCTGTCGCGCCCGCTCTCCGGTTTTGCCGAGACTTTTTCCCAATATATCATGGAAGTGCAGCCCGGCGGTGGCAGCGACAGGCCGGAACTTGATGCCGCAGCCGAAGGCGTTCTCTTCGTGGTCGAAGGCGAGATTACCGTGACTCTCGACGGTGTGGATCATGTGATGGGGGAAGGCGGCTTTGCCTTCCTGCCGCCGGAAAGCCGCTGGACGCTGCGCAACCGCAGCGCCGCCGTCGCCCGGTTTCACTGGATCCGCAAGGCCTATGAAAAGGTCGAGGGGCTCGACGTGCCCGGGGCCTTCTTCACCAATGACCGGGACGTCGTGCCGAATGCGATGGCGCATACCGACAACAAATGGGCGACCACCCGTTTCGTCGATCCGCTCGACCTGCGCCATGACATGCATGTCACCATCGTCACCTTCGAGCCGGGTGCCGTCATTCCCTTTGCCGAAACCCATGTGATGGAGCACGGGCTTTATGTGCTGGAAGGCAAGGCGGTCTACCGGCTGAACCAGGACTGGGTCGAGGTCGAGGCCGGCGATTTCATGTGGCTGCGCGCCTTCTGCCCGCAGGCCTGCTATGCCGGTGGCCCTGGCAAGTTCCGCTATCTCCTCTACAAGGATGTCAACCGGCACATGAAGCTGAAAATCTGATCGCTGCCGCGCAAATCCGCCCTCAGATTTTAGCCTGGGATGATGTATGGGGATGCGGCAGGCCCTGATGATATCAGGCACGGGGGTGATCCCGGTGGAGAACAGGCATGGGACAACGGATGTGTTGATGATCAGACCGGTTCGCTTTCTTGCCACGGGCTCCTTCGTGCCGCCTTTCCGGCTGGACTCCCGCGATATTGATGCCAGGATCGGTCGCAGGCCCGGTTTCGTCCAGGCCATGACCAAGGTTTCAAGCCGCCCGGTTGTCTCCAGCGAAGACCAGGTGGACATGGCGGTACATGCGGCCCGCGCGGCACTTGATGAGGCGGGCGAAGCGGCGGAAGAGGTGGATCTACTCCTGTTTGCCGCCGCCGTGTCCTACCAGTCGATCCCGGCGACAGCACCCCTGATCCAGCACCGGCTCGGCCTGCCCCCGGGCAAGGTGGCGGCCTTCGACATCAACTCGACCTGCCTGAGCTTTCTGACCGCCAGCGATGTCGCGGCATCGCTGATCTCCACCGGCCAGTATCGGCGCGCCCTGGTCGTCTCGTCGGAAGTCGCCTCGCGGGCGCTGCCCTGGGAGACCGCACCGCTGACTGCCGCCCTGTTCGGCGATGGCGCGGCAGCGGCTGTCATTGGACGCTGCCCGGATGGCGGAACCGGTGCTTTCCTCGCCAGCCGGATGGAAACCTATCCCGAGGCCTATGAGGCCTGCAGGCTTGGAGCGGGAGGGACGCGCTACGACTTTCACCGTGATCCCGATGCATTCCGCGACAACAGCCTGTTCGAGATGGATGGAAAGTCGCTCTACCGGCACACGTTCCAGCATTTCGAAGGCTTTCTCGCACGGTTGCTCGTCGAGGCGGGCTGGGCGGTCGGCGATGTCGATCTGGTGCTGCCGCATCAGGCAAGCGACACCGCGCTTTCCCATCTCGTCGACCATTGCGGCTTTGCGGGGGAGAGGGTGGTCAATATCATCGCCGACCATGGCAACCAGATCGCCGCGTCGCTGCCGACGGTTCTCGATAGCGCCTTTCGCTCCGGGCGGCTACAAACGGGCATGAAGGCGCTGATGGTCGGCACCTCCGCCGGACTGTCGCTGGGCGGTCTGGCGTTTATCGCCTGAGGATTGCTGATGCGCGTCGTGGTCACAGGGGCAACCGGATTTCTCGGCCAGCGGCTTTGTCATCTGCTGAGGGACGCGGGCTTTGATGTGGTGGGCCTTGGCCGCAACCGGCAGATAGGCGCTGCGCTGGAAGCCGGCGGCATGTCCTTCATCCCGCATGATCTTGTTACCGGCAGCGTCGAGGACAGCGGCAAGCGGATCGGACGGGCCGATGGTTTCGTCCATGCGGCAGCCCTTTCCTCCGCATGGGGACCGCGAAAAAACTTTCTCATGGCCAATGTCGATGGCACGCAGAATGCGCTGGAACTGGCGCGGGGGCTCAGGGCCACGCGCTTCGTGCAGATCTCCTCGCCGAGCGTCTCCTTTCGCTATGCCGACCAGATCGCCATCCGCGAAAGCGACCCGCTGCCGAAGCCGGTCAATGCCTACGCGGAAAGCAAGCAGATCGCCGAAGGCCATGTGCTGGAGGCGGGGGATCTCGCACCGGTCATCCTGCGCCCGCGCGCCATCTATGGCAGGGGGGATGTCGCGCTGTTGCCAAGACTTCTGAGAGCGGTTGCGACCGGGCCGCTGCCGCTGATGCGGGGCGGGCGGGCGCTGGCCCATCTCACCCATGTCGATGATGTCTGCGGCGCGATCCTGTCGGCACTGAAGGCTCCGCAGGCCGCCAGCGGCCGGATCTACAATATCGCCGGTCCCGATGCCGTGCCGATCCGCGATCTGGTGGAGGCGGCGGCGGCAAGCGCCGGAATTGCCGTACGCTGGCAGAGCCTGCCCTGGCCCATGGCGCGGGCGCTCGGCCATGTCGCGGAAGCAAGGGCGTGGCTGACGCCCGGCCAGCCGGAACCACGGGTGACGCTTTACGGTCTCGGCCTTCTCGCCTTCAGCCAGGTGCTCGATACAAGCGCTGCCGCGCGCGATCTCGGCTTCACGCCGCGCATTGCCTTTGCCGAAGGGCTGGCACGGAGTCTTGGCGGCGAGGGCGGAGGATGACGGGGCCGCTCTTCTTCAACAGCGCCGGGATCCTGGCGAGGGAAAGGCTGGTGCTTGCAGGGGGTAGCCGCAGGCGCATCCCGATTGCCGTGCGCTATGGCGTGTGGGACCATCCGGAACCGGGCCTGACCCTGATCGATACCGGCTACGGGCCGGAGGTCACGCAACCGCCGGGGGGCCGCCTGATCTTGCGGCTCTACAGCTTTCTGCTCGGCCCCACCCTCAGGCCCGCCGATGCGCCGTCGAGCGTGCTTGCCCGCAGCGGGCGGCTGCCGTCCGACGTGAAGACCGTGATCCTCACGCATTTCCACGCCGACCACGTGGCGCGGCTCAAGGAATTTCCCGAGGCCCGGATCATCGGCTGCGGCAAGGGCTATGCGCGGCTCAGGTCCCTCTCCCGCGCCGGTCAGCTCCATCAGGGCTTCTTCCGCGAATTGATGCCGGAGGATTTCGAGGACCGGTTCCGGGGTTTCGAGACCTTCCCCTTTTCGGATTATCCGCTGCCCGGTGGCTGTCGCGCCCTGACGGAGGACGGCAGCCTCCTGGCGGTGCCGCTTCCCGGACACGCCATCGGCCATCACGGCCTTTTCTGGCCGAAGCTCCCGGTTCCCCTGCTTTATGCCGCCGACGTGCAATGGCTTTGGCAGGCGATTGCGGAAGACCGTCCGCCCGGCTATCCGGCCCGGCTGGTCTATGCCGATCCTGAAACGGCGAAGCAAAGCTCGGACGTGGTGCGGTCCTTCGCGCGGTCCGGCGGTGCCGTGGTCCTCTGCCACGATCCCGACCCCGGCCCATACCGGATGGAGCGGGTACCATGAACAGTGCTGCCGTCAGGGACATGGCGATCACCCTTGCCGCCTTCCTGCGGACACGCTGGCTTGCCCGTCGCCTGAAGAGCCGGGCGGATGTCGAGGCTTTCCAGGCACGGCGGCTGAAGGTCTGGCTGGCCGGCACCGTTTCCCGGCGGCCCTTCTACCGGGCATTGGCACCGGCTGACCTTTCCGGCCTGCCGGTGATCGACAAGCGGGTGATGATGGACAATTTCCATCAGTTCAACGCGCTGGGTCTCACCCACCAGGAGGCAGCCCGGCATTTTCACGCCCAGAGCCATCCACCCGGTGTCCATGTCGGGGCGAGCACGGGGACATCGGGCAATCGCGGCTACTATGTCATTTCGCCTGGCGAACGGGCGGAATGGCTGGGGGTGATGCTCGGCAAGCTGCTGCCGCGCTTTCCCTTTGAGAAAGCCCGCGTCGCGATCATCCTGCCGCAGAATGCGGCGCTCTATCGCCAGCCGGGGCGAAGCCGCCGGCTTGTCCTGCGCTTCTTCGACCTCAATGCCGGGCTGGAGCAGCTCCCCGCCGCGCTCGATGCCTTCATGCCCGATACGCTTGTGGCGCCGCCCAAGGTGCTGCGCTACCTCGCAGATCAGCCACGGCGCTTTCGCGCGACGCGGCTTTTCAGCGGGGCCGAGGTGCTTGACCCCGTCGACCGCGGCCATATCGAACGGGGTTTCAGCATTCGGCCCGGCGAAATCTACATGGCGACCGAAGGTCTGCTCGGGGTAACCTGTGGCAAGGGGCGGCTGCATCTCGCCGAGGATGTGATGCACTTCGAATTCGAGCCCGGTCCGGAAGGGAGCGGTCTCGTCAATCCCGTCATTACGGATTTCACCCGGCGCCTGCAGGTGATGGCGCGCTACCGGATGAATGATCTGCTGCTCCTGTCACGGAACAAATGCCCCTGCGGCTCGCCCTTTCAGGTCGTCGATGCGGTGGCGGGGCGGATGGATGACGTGCTGCTGCTGCCCGCACGCTGCGACGGGCATTCCGTTCCCGTCACCCCCGACATTCTGCGCAATGCCATCGTGGACGCCGGTCCCGCGATAGAGGATTTCCGCTGTGTCCAGACGGAAAGCGACCATGTCGGCGTCATCCTGCCGGAAACGCTTGCGGAGGAGGTGGAAGAGCGGGTGCGGGCAGGGCTCGCCGCACTGTTCCTGCGGCTTGGTCTCTGCGTCCGGCTGACGGTGCGGCGCGACCGCCTCGACATTCCGCTGGTCAAGCTGCGGCGGGTGCAGAGGGTCTGGACAGGGGAGGCGGGCACATGAAGACGGTCATTGTCACCGGAGCCCGCGCGCCGGTGGCGCTGCATTGGGTGCGGCTTCTGAAAGTGGCGGGGTTGCGGGTGGTTCTGGCCGATACCCAGAGCCTGCCGATCTCGCGCTTTACCCGCTTCAAGGACCGCTATGTCCGTTTGCCCCGCCCGATTGGCGCGATGCAGGCCTATGCGGCGGCCTGGCGAAAGCTGCTTGCCGAAGAGCAGCCGCAACTGGTGCTGCCGACCTGCGAGGAGGTCTTCTATCTGGCCGCCCTCCGGGATATCCATGGCGTGCCGATCCCGCTGATGGCACCCGACAGCGCGCTTCTCGCAAGGATGCACAACAAGTTCACCTTCGCCCGCTTTGCCGCCACGCTCGGCCCCGATTGCGCGCCGCCGGATACCGTGCTGATCGAAAAAGCAGAAGATGCAGAGCCCCTGCTGTCGAGGCGCGACGAACTGGTGCTGAAACCCGTCTGGTCGCGGTTTGGCGACCGGGTGATCCGCCGGCCGAGTACTGCCACCCTGCAAGGCATGGACTGGCGACAGGGCGGCCCCTGGGTGGCGCAGACCTGGCTGCCGGGGGGAGAGCTCAGCGTCTATGCGCTCGCTTATCGGGGGCGACTGGTCGCCCATCAGGCCTATCTCGGCCTGTTCCGGGCAAGCGGCGGCGCATCGGTGGCGTTTTCGCCGGTGGAAGAGCCTGAAATAGAACGGTTCCTTGAAACCTTCGTCGAAAGGACCCGGTGGCATGGGCAGGTGTCCTTCGATTTCCGCCGCGATGACAAAGGCACGATCCGGGTGATCGAATGCAATCCGCGCGCCGTCAGCGGTCTGCATTTCTTTGCCCCCGGTGACGGACTGGTCCAGGCCCTGATGGGCGAGGGAACCGCCCGCGCCTCGATTGTCCGTCCGCAGACGGTGAAACTGGCGCTGGCGCTTTATGGACTGGCGGATGCGGCGGCAAGCCGACGTCTGAAGATGTGGTGGCAAAGTTTCCGGGCCTGCGATGACCTGACCGCCTGGCCGGGGGATCGCGGCTTCCTGAAGGCCCAGATGCTGGCGCTCACCGAAATCATCTGTCTTGCCCTTCGCCACCGCACCGGGCTGAAGGCGGCCGCCACCGCCGATACGGAATGGAACGGCGAACCGCTCTGAACGACGCTGGAGCGCCTACAATTCCATTACCTGGTGAAGGCTTTGCCCGGCCATGGCGGGCCGCTCGCCCTTCAGGATCTGGCTGATCGGCAGGCGCAGGATGTCGAGTGGCCCGATCAGCGGCTGCGGATCGTCAAACAGGGCGGCATTGTCTTTCGCGGCATGCAGGATGCGCTGGTCCTGTCCAAGCGCGACCTTGAAAAACGGCCGCAGCAGCGCCGCCTTGAGATAGCCGAGCCCGCCCTGACGCGGGCCGGACAGGATGGCAAGGCCGTGTACGGTTTCGGCAGTTTCCTGGCGGAGATGGAAGGTGGTGGCGAGGTTCAGCCGGTTGTTGCCCCAGAATTCCAGTTCGGCAATACCCGGCGCAAGGAAGCGGGCAACGCCCTTGCTGCGCTCGCCCTCCAGCAATTTGCTGACCAGCCCTTCCTGCTTCGGCTCGCCTTCATAGATCGCCTCGACCCAGTCCCCGCCTGCCGTCACCGTGACATTGACGCGGTACCGTTTGGCACTCAGCCCGCGCAGCAGGCCCTTGTGGGTGAAATGGGTATGGGTGGCGTCAAGAATGTTTTCGGCAACATCGAGAACCGTTGAGCGGACACGGTTTTCAAGCCGCATGGCGATGGTGTCGGGCCCGTCGAGCACGGAAATATAGGGTGATTTCTGCGGTTCGCCGCGGGCCAGAAACAGGAGGCCTGCCGTTTCCTTCACGGCATGGGCGGGTACGGCGTAGCGGGGGAGATCGCCGACATGGCAGGGCAGGGTGGCAAGCGTGCCGTCTCCTCTGAACTGCCAGCCGTGATAGGGGCATTCGATTGCCTGCCCCACCACCTTGCCCCCCGAGAGCGGGGCCTGCCGGTGCGGACAGCGGTCCTGCAGGGCGCGCGCCACGCCATCCTCGCCGCGAAACAGTACCACCGGTTTGCCGTTCCAGATGACCTGCATCGGTCTTGCGCGCAGCGACCGGGACAGCGCCACGGCTTCCCATCGGTCAGGTCTTGTGTCTGGCGTCACAGTTTGAACCTCCTCATCAGGGGAATGCCGATGCCGGCAAGCAGGCCCTCCACCACCCGCGCGGCTGCCCGCGCGCCAGGTGGCAGATGCCGGTTGTAGACGGCCGTATATTCGATGGCGGGTATAGCGCCCCGGGTGCGCTTGAAGGTCGCGGCGCCGGCACTCATGTTGTAGAGCGCCCGTCTTTTCCGGGCTTCCAGCATGCCGAGCACGACAAGGCGGCGATAAAGGCCCATCTCCTGCGGCAGCGACCGGTCATAGCCGACCACCGGGGCAGTCATGATCCCGCTATGGGCGAAGAAGCCGATGATCCCCTGCAACAGGCCATCCCTGTCCCTGAGGCCGTGAAATTCGACCAGCCCCGCCTCATGCATCGTCCTCATGAAACCGGGCGTATAGTGGGGATTGAGGCGGGTATATTTGTCGAGATAGAGATCTGCATAGAGGGCGGCGATCCGCCCGAAATCCTCCGGCCCGATGCTTTCAGGCCCGGTCACCTGAAGATCGGGGCGGGCCAGAACCTTGAGGTCATTCTTCATGTCGCGCCGGATCGGCGGCAGGTCCCGGCGGCAATCATAGAGATAGATCTGGCGGGCCGGAAACAGCCGGTAGCCGAGGGCCCGGAAGGCAGCAAGCGTTTCGCGGTCGGCAAGATCATTCAGCGACCGCCAGACGATGGCCCTTCCGGGATGGGCGGCAAGCAGGTCGGCGGTCACGCTTGCAAGCCCGGAAGCGCCAAGACCACACCAGATATTGGTGGAAAACAGCCAGTTGTTCGGCTGGACCTGATGGTCGAGCCGCATGGCCGAAATCAGCGGGCGGCTGAGGCCGATCAGGCCTGACAGCAGCGATTTGACGGCGGGCAGGGCGTTGAAATTGCGCAACTCCTCCCGTGCATAGTCCGCATAGGCAGCACTCGGGCAGCAGATATAGCAGGTTGGAGATTTTTCGATATCATTTGCCGTGGCAGGCAGGGGCCCGCAGGGCGTGTCCAGCGAAAACAGCCGTGTGTCGAGATTGGCAATCCGGCTTGCTACGGGCCCGCCCGCAAAGGCTCCGAGAAACGGCTCCGTCAGGGACGATAGTGCCGCCGCCTCGCCCATCCCTAGTGCTGCCCGCCCGGTTCGGCCACGTCTCATTCCCCATCCCTGTTCCCCCCTGGACCATAACGGTCTTCCCGCCTGCGGGCTACCCGGCGGGAGCACTCTTCAACCGCTGAAATTGGACAATACCAATTCCCGGGCCGGACGGCGGATTCGGGGGGAAGTTTTTGCTATTTATGAAAATGAATTTCATGGATCATACTTTGCATGGGAATTATGTTGACGAGACCGAAATTTTGTCTCAGTTTGACGAAAATAAATTACGTAAATGGGGATGAGGACGGCATGAGGGTGGGTATTATCGGGCTGGGATTCCGGCTCGGCTATCTCGGCTACGTGTTCAAGGCCGTCGATGAGGATTTCGACATTGTCGGCTACGTGGACCCGCACCCGGCGGGGCTGCCCGGCCTCGTTGCCAAGGGCATTTCCGCAGGCAAGGCCTATGCCACGCCGCAAGAGCTGATTGCCCATGAAAAGCTCGATCTGCTGATGATCGGCTCGCCCAATCACCTGCATCTCGACCATATCCGGATCGGCCTTGAGGCGGGCCTGAAGATCTTCTGCGAAAAGCCCGTCGTCACCACCATCGAGGAAAGCATCGCGCTTGCCGCACTTATGGCGAAATATGGCCATGAGCAGCTGCAGGTTGGCCTGGTGCTGCGCTATTCGCCGCTTTATCGCGACCTGAGGGCCATACAGGCCGAGGGCAAGCTGGGCTCCATCGTGTCCATCGAGGCCTCGGAACATATCGAGCCCTGTCACGGCGCCTTCTTCATGCGCGACTGGCGGCGCTACGAGCGCTATTCCGGCAGTTTCCTGCTGGAAAAATGCTGCCATGATCTCGACCTCTACAATGGCGTCGTCGGTGCCAGGCCGGAGCGGGTGGCAAGCTTTGGCGGGCGCAAGAGCTTCACGCCGGAAAACGATCCGGCGCTGGAGGGGATCAACGATCTCGAGCTGTTCCACCGCAAGCCGTCCGGCTGGCTCGGCTCCGACAAGGTTTTCGACAGCGATGGCGACATCATCGATTTCCAGGTGGCCATCGTCGAATATGCCAATGGCGCGGGCATGAATTTCCACACCAATCTCAACGTCCCCGACCAGTACCGGCATTTCGCCATCATGGGATCGCGGGGCATGGCGGAGGGCGATTTCGTGCGTGGCTACCTGAATGTCCACGCCCAGCTGACCGGCAAAAAGCTGGTCGAAAACCGCTATTCCGCGACTGCGCTGTCCGAGCATTACGGTGCCGACGAGCAGATGGCGGCGGACCTCCTCGCCAATGTCCGCACCGGCGAGAAACTGCCGGTCTCGACGCTGAATGCGCTGGAGGCGGGCATTCTGGCGCTGGCCATGGACGAGGCACGGATGAAGCGTGCGGTGATCGACCTGCGCCCGGTCTGGGACCGCTTCGATACCGCGCTTCAGTCGCGGGCTGCCTGAGGGAGATGGGGATGACGGTCCAGCGCAACGCCACCCTGTTTGCCTGGCTTCTGCTGCTGCCGGCAGTCGCCTATGTCGCCTTCATCGTCGCCTATCCGCTGGTCGATACGGTCATCCTTTCCTTCACCAATGCCTCGCTGAAGAAGACCACCGACTGGGTCGGCTGGGTCAATTATGCCAAGATCTTCAACTCGACCTTTGCCGAGGTGATCATCCGCACTTTCATCTGGACCTTCTTCTCGGTGCTGCTGAAGATGATCATCGGCACCTTCGGCGCAACCATGCTGAATTCTGCCGTGCCGGGCCGGGCGCTGTTCCGGGTGCTGACCATGCCGCCCTGGATCGTACCGATGGCGATCGGCATCTTCATGTGGGGCTGGATGTACAATGGCCAGTTCGGGATGATTTCCGGCGTCCTGCAAAATCTCGGTCTGGTCAGCGGCCCCGTCGCCTTTCTCGCCTATGGCAACACGGCCTTCTGGGCCACCATCGTCACCGATGTCTGGATCGGCGTGCCGCTGGTGACGCTCTATCTGCTTGCCGCCATGCAGGCGATCCCGCAGGACCTCTACGAGGCCGCCTGGACCGATGGCGCGGGGCGTTTCTACCGCTTCCGCCGCATCACCCTGCCGCTGCTGGTGCCATCGCTGATCACCATGTCGATGCTGTCGCTGATCGCCACCTTCAATTCCTTCGACATCATCTGGATTCTCACCCATGGCGGTCCGAATGGCGATACGACGACGATGATCATCGACACCTACCGCACCGCCATCGGTTCGAAGAAATATGGCGAAGGGGCAGCCCGTGCCGTGCTGATCTGCATTTTCCTGTCGCTCTTCTGCCTTGCCTATTTCCGTGTCACCAGCCGTCTTACCCGGGGAGACCGGACATGAAGAGCTCGCAGATGATCGCCCGCTATCGCTGGCATGAGATTCTCGGCATCTATGCCGGCATCCTCGTCTTCCTGATTTTCGTGCTCGCCCCCTTCGTCGAAGGCTTCCTGGTGTCCCTGAAGCCGCTCAGCCTGATCTTTTCCTCGCCCTACAGCTTCTATCCGAGGAATGGCTCGCTGACGGCCTATTACACCATGTGGGTCAGCGTCCCCGGCTTTGGCTGGTATATCTTCAACTCCTTCTTCATCTCGACCATCGTCACCGCCATCGTGCTGGTGCTGGTCATCCCGGCGGCCTATGCCTTTGCCCGGTTCCAGTTTCGCGGGGCCGGCCTGCTTCTGGGGGCCTTCCTCGCCGTCAACATGTTTTCCGGGGCGGTGCTGCTCATTCCGCTGTTCCGGCTGATGCGCTCGCTCGGCGTGCTCAACACCTATCTGGCGATGATCGTGCCCGGCGTCGCCTTTCTCATTCCCTCGGCGATCTGGCTGCTGCGCACCTACATGATGCGCATTCCGAAGGAACTGGACGAGGCGGCCTTTGTCGATGGGGCGAGTTATTTCTACACGCTGCGGCGGGTGATCCTGCCGATTGCCATGCCGGGGATCACCGTGGTGGCGATCACCACCTTCATCGGCTCCTATGCCCAGCAATTCATCTTCGCGCTGACCTTCAACTCGAAGACCGAATACATGCCACTGCCTGTCGGCCTGTTTGCCTATTTCGGCCGCCAGGAAGTCGTGTGGAACGAACTCATGGCGGCAAGCTTTGTCGGCATTGCCCCGGCCATGATCCTGATCTTCCTGATGCAACGCTATCTCGTCGCGGGCCTGACGGCCGGCGCCGTGAAACAGTGACGACGCCACTGAAAACCGAACCAAAAGCTATCAAAGCAAGGGGAACTGCCATGACAAAACAGATTTCGCTCCTCGCCGGAAGCCTCGTGCTTCTGGCCAGCACGGCCCTTCCGGGGCTGGCGGCAGACAAGGAACTGTCCTTCATCGTCTGCGGCGACACCATGAACAAGGTCCAGGAACGGACCATGCATGAGTGGGAAGCCAAGAATCCCGGCTATGTGGTCAAGCCCGAAGTGGTCGGCTGGGACCAGTGCCAGGACAAGGTGACAACCCTTGCCGCCGCCGGCACGCCTGTCTCGCTCGCCTATGTCGGCTCGCGGACGCTGAAGGAATTTGCCAGCAACGAGCTGATCGTGCCGATCGACTATACCGATGCGGAAAAAGCCGCCTATTATCCCAATATCGTCGATACCGTGACCTTCGAGGGCAAGCAGTGGGGCGTGCCGGTCGCCTTTTCCACCAAGGCGCTGTACTGGAACAAGGACCTGTTCAAGCAGGCCGGCCTCGATCCCGAGAAGCCGCCGACAACCTGGGCGGAAGAACTGGCTGACGCCAAGACAATCAAGGAAAAGACCGGCATTGCGGGCTTCGGTGTGGTCGCCAAGACCTTCGACAATACCATGCACCAGTTCCTTCACTGGGTTTACACCAACAATGGCTCGGTGATCGACAAGGATGGCAACATCACCCTCGACAGTCCGGAGAATGTGGCGGCACTCACGGCGCTGAAGGACATCACCGCCTATGCGGAAGAGGGCCCGACTGCGTATGAGCAAAACGAAGTCCGTGCCATCTTCCTCGATGGCAAGGTGGCGATGATCCATGCCTCCGTCGGTGCGGTCGTGCGGCTTGCCGATACCAAGCTCAACTGGGGGGTCGCCAACCTGCCGCTCGGTCCGTCGGCCAAGGGTCCCGGCACACTGCTGATCACCGACAGCCTTGCGGTGTTCAAGGGCACCGGCGTCGAGGACAAGGCGACCGATCTCGCCAAGTTCATGACCGCCCCCAAGGCGCAGTTCGAATATGAACTGTCGGAAGGCCTGACGCCCCTGCGCCCGAGCCCCGAGGTCGACAAGCTGGTGGCCGAAAAGCCCTACTGGAAGCCGTTCATCGACGGCATCTCCTTCGGTGGGCCGGAACCGCTGTTCACCGACTACAAGGGCTTCCAGAATTCGATGATCACCATGGTCCAGTCGGTGGTGACAGGCCAGGCAACACCCGCCGATGCCCTGAAAAAGGCGGCGGGCGAAATCGCCGAATTCAAGTAGGATCGAAATCAACAGGGATCGCGGGTGTGCCCCGCGATCCCTCCTTTTCCGGGTATGGCAACCAGACCCCGGGCGTTGCTGGAGACAGAATTTGGGACAGCTCAACCTCAACAGTGTCAGGAAGGTCTTCGGCAGCTACGAAGTCCTCGCGGGCGTCGATCTCGATGTGGCGGATGGCGAATTCGTCGTGTTTGTCGGGCCGTCGGGCTGCGGCAAGTCGACCCTGCTCCGGATGATTGCCGGTCTGGAGGATGCGACCGGCGGTGATATCGTCATCGATGGCGTCAGGGTCAACGACCTCCCGCCGGTCCGGCGCGGCATTGCCATGGTGTTCCAGTCCTATGCGCTCTATCCCCACATGTCGGTGTTTGAAAACATCGCCTTTCCGCTGCGGGTCGAGGGCATGGACGAGGCGCGGCTGCGCGAGAAAGTCGAAAGTGCGGCCCGGATCCTGCATCTCGAAGAACGGTTGCAGCAGAAGCCGGGACTGCTTTCCGGCGGACAGCGGCAGCGCGTGGCGATTGGCCGGGCGATTGTCCGCGAGCCGAAGATTTTCCTGTTCGACGAGCCGCTGTCCAATCTTGACGCCGCACTTCGCGCCGACATGCGCATCGAACTTGCCAAGCTGCACCAGCGGTTGAAGGCGACGATGATCTATGTCACCCATGACCAGGTCGAGGCAATGACCATGGCCGACCGCATCGTCGTGCTGAATGCCGGCGGCATCGCCCAGATCGGTGCGCCGCTCGATCTCTATCACAAGCCCGCCAACCTGTTTGTCGCGGGCTTCATCGGCAATCCGAAAATGAATTTCCTCAAGGTGACCTGCAGGGCCACCGGCGATGCCGGGGTGGAAATCGACTGCCGGGGACAGTCGGTCCTGCTTCCCGTTCAGCCGCGCGCGGTGGCTGAAGGCACGGAACTGACGCTCGGCATCCGGCCTGAACATGTGAGGATGGGGGCGGGCGACATCGCGCTCACGATCACCCCGAGCGTCATCGAACGGTTGGGCGCGCAGACGGTCGCCTATGCCGCGCTCGATGCCGCGACGGAGAATTTCTGCGCGACGCTTGCGGGCAGCGTCGGCATTCGCGTTGGCGAGCCATTGGCGACTGCGCTTGATGCTGCCGATTGCCACCTGTTTGACGCCGAGGGTATCGCCTTCGAGCGACGGGTGGAGATGACCGATATCGACATGGCCGTACTGGCACCCGCCGCGACCGCCTGAAAGGATGGCGAAACCTACCAGACCAGTCCGCGGGCCGCGACAGGCTCGACGCGGGTGACGATGCCATTGCGGTGAAAGACCATGGTGTCGAACAGGTTCGAAATCACGCAGGTGTGGTTCGGCACGATCCGGATCTGCTCGCCGATCTCGGGACGCCGTGTCCCGCAGGCAGAGAGATCGATGACGCCATGCTCCTCCGACAGGACCGAGATCACCGCCTCGGGATAATCGGTCACATGGCCATAATCGGAAAAGCCCAGCAGGTCCGAAGTCAGTGCCTTCGAGCCGGCGTCGATCACCGCACGGTCTGCCGTCGGACGCGAGACGACGGTTGAGAGCACCTGCATGGCGCAATCCTCAAGGCGGCAATGGCCGGCGCGCACCATGGCGCGGTCATTGTAGATATAGGTGCCCGCCCGGTGCTCGGTGGCAGAGGACACGAGATGGGCATCATAGAGGCTCGGCGTGCCGCCATTGCTGACGACGGGGCAGGGGATGTTCGCCGCCCTCAGCCCTGCCAGTGCTGCCAGCAGGAAGGCCTCGACCTCAGCCGCACCGCCAATTCTTGGATAGGTCAGAAGACCGCCGAACCGGAGCCCCGGTGCCCTCCCGATCTCCAGTGCAAGCGTCACCGCCTCCTGCGACGTCTGGACACCGCAGCGCCCGCCACCGGTATCGCATTCGACCAGCACGGTGAGCGGCTTGCCTGTGGCGAATTGCCGGGAAAGCCCCGATACCGTCACCGTGTTGTCGGCGACCACCTTCAATGTTCCGACCCGCTCGTTCAGCGCCGCCAAACGCTGGAGCTTGGCCGGGCCGAGAATATTGAAGGTGATGAGAATGTCGTCGAAGCCCTGATCGGCAAAGGCCTCGGCTTCGGTGATCTTCTGGCAATTGATGCCTTTCGCCCCGGCGGCAAGCTGTGCTGTGGCAAGGGCCGGGATCTTGTGGGTCTTGACATGGGGGCGGAAGGACAGCCCGTGCCGGTCCATATAGGCCTGCACGCGGGCGATATTTGCCGCCATCCTGTCTTCATCAATGATGGGGCGGGGCGTGGAAAGCGTCTCGATCCGGTCGCCGGGTCTGGCGATTTCCTGCAGGCATCTATCGGCCATGGCTATTCTGTCTCCTGCCCCAGGCCATGCGGATCAGGGATCATCGGCCAGATGGTCCTGGGCGCGCGGCGGTAGGGTGTGGTGGCGGGATTGTTCGGATAGGGCGTTCCCGCCGAGCAATAGAGGATCTCGGCAGCTATGCGGGAAAACGAGGCGTAGAAGTGGTTGGTCGACTTGATCACCAGGATCTTCTTCGTTGTGGGATCAATGCCAAGCGCGGAAAACAGGCTCGGATCGAAGCTCTGGGCCCGGGTCGAATTCAGAATGATGCTGATCCCGTCAAGGATGATATGGGCGGCATCGCCGAAGGGCGCAAAGCTCTCGCCAAACCGCATCTCTGCATTTTCGACAAGCTTCACCACCTCGACGTGACCATCGATGGGATGGCCGGTGCCGGGTGCCGATTTCGCCCCGAAGCGCAAGGGAATGCGGGCACCTTCGCCGGCTGCCATGCAGATCTTCACCGCCATCGGGTCCCAGATCGTGCCGACTGCAGCACCGGTCACTCCTTTTGCCAGCAATTCGGCCAGAACCACCGTCGCATCGCCCGCCGTGCCGCCGCCGGGATTGTCCCAGACATCGGCAATCACCACCGGAAACCGGGTGGCCGCCATCGCCCTTTCCACGGCCTCGATCTCGTCGATTTGCGGCATGATGAAGGTGCCGCGTTTCGAAAAAAGTTCAAGCCCCAGCGAACGGGCAAGCGCTTCGCCCTTTTCCGGCCGGTCGTTGGTGACGACGAGCATCTTCGTTCCCATGTCGGGCACATCTCCCGCCATGAAGCCGTGAATGACCGAGATCGACAATATCTCGGGGTCATTGCGCTCTATCTCCATCATCCGGTCGACAAAGCCGCGCATCGGGTCGCGCGAGGTCGGGTAAACGTCGATCATCCGGCAGTCGAACACCGACATGACCGGCTTTGCCCGGCCTTCCAGCATGTCGACGGTGATGCGCCAGAGGTCTTCGGCGCGATCGACAAAATCCGTATGCGGAAATTCCTTGAAATAGACGAAGAGATCGGCCGCGGCGAGCCGCTTACGGGTGAGATGGCTGTGCGGATCAAGCTCTGCGGTCACGGGCACGCCGGGCCCGACCAGGGCGCGTATCCGGGAAAGAAGATCGCCTTCCGTATCTTCATAGCCCGCCGCCACCATCGCACCATGCAGGCCGAGCACGACGGCATTGACGGGAAGGGCTGCGCGCAGTTGCGCGAGGACTTCATCGCGCAATCCCTCATAGGTCAGGCGGTTGACCAGCCCCGCCGGGTCCGCCCAGGCAGCCGTGCCCTCGATCAGCGTCCAGCCTTTTTGCGCGCAGATCCTGCGTCCGACGGTGATCGGCGCGGTGCAGAGTGTCGGGGTATCGGGATGGGTGCCCGGCGGCGCGTAGAGAGAGGCTTCAAACGCCCGGCGATCCACGCAGATGGGGGAGAAGGTGTTTGTCTCGGTGGCAAGCGCTGCCGTGAAGATCCGCAAAGTGGAAAGCCTTCTTGAAGGGGTCAGCCCATCGGGTTCGGAAGATAGCCGGTAAAGCCGCTGATCTTCCAGCGGCCTTGATGCAGGCGGCAATAATAAAGTGTCTGCCAGGCCATGATGTCGCGCGTGCCATCGGCTCTGGTAATGCCGCCGTCAAATTTCTTGCGCACCAGCGCGGTCTCGCCTTCGATCTCGATCTCTTCAAGCGTGGTTGTGGCAAAAATCGCCGAACGCGGATCTTCGCCGAATTCCTGCCCCGCGAAATCCCGGGCCTGGCGCAGCCACTCCTCGCGGTAGGATTCCAGATCGGGAAAGGCGAGCCGCCAGCGGTCGGGATTTGCCTGCTTGCGTCCGTCGATGCCGATGAAGCCGTCCTCGACGAAATCGCCCGCGACGGCGGACCAGTCAGCGGCCAGGAATGCGTCGATATCGCGCGCCACCAGCATCTCCCAGATTTGGTGGCGGGCCGTGTCCGAGGCAGGGAAGGGATTCACGAAGGGATCGCGCATGCAGGCCTCAAATTGAAATTCTTTTCATGATTGGCAATTTATGCTGGTCAAATTCCGCTTTCTATGGTCAGTTGTCAACTTATCACGAAAATAATTTGCAAGGGCAAGGCGATGTCGATCACACGTTACGGCACGGTTCAAAAGGGCGCCGGCGGCAAGCCGCTGCCGTTTGCGCGGGCCGTGGAAGCCGATGGCTGGCTGTTCGTTTCCGGCCAGGTGGCGATGGAAAATGGCGAAATCATCGATGGCAACATCGTCGCCCAGACCCACAAGACCATCGCCAATGTGCTGGCGATCCTGGAAGAGGCGGGATATGGCCCGAAACATGTGGTGCGGTGCGGCGTGTGGCTTGACGATCCGCGCGATTTCTGGACATTCAACGCCATATACCAGCAGTATTTCGGGGAGCATCCGCCGGCGCGCGCCTGCGTTCAGTCCGCCATGATGGTCGATTGCAAAGTGGAAATCGACTGCGTCGCCTACAAGCCGAAGACTGCCTGATCGGGGCAAGAAGCGCGGACGCGCGGGGGCGTTTGATGGACATATTTTCGACATTGCAGGAAGAAAAGGCGCGGCTTTCCCAGTCGGAAAACCGGATCGCCGACATCATCCTCAACGATTTCGAATTCGCGGTGAATGCCTCGATCATCGGGCTTGCCGAGCGCGCCGATGTCTCGCCGCCGACGGTGACCCGCTTTTGCCGGCGGCTTGGCTGCGACAGCTTTTCCGACTTCAAGATCCAGCTTGCCCGCACCGCCTATATCGGCGTGCGCTACCTGAAGCCGGAACCGCAGAGCACGACGCCCGGCGATGTCGCCACCGATATCATCACCAAGGCGCAGAATGCGCTGTTCATGCTGCACCGCTCGCTTGACATTGCGGCGGTGGAGCGGGCAGCAGCCCTTCTGGCAAAGTCGGAGATGATCTATGCCTTCGGCTCCGGCGGCAATTCCTCGATGGTGGCCAGCGAGCTGCAGAACCGGCTGTTCCGCCTCGGCCTCCGGGTAACGGCCAGCAATGACCATGGCATGCAATTGATGATGGCGGCGGCGGCAAAGCCCGAAAGGGACGTGCTGATCGGCTCCTCCTTTTCCGGGCGCAATGCCGAACTGGTCCGGGCCTTCAACCTGGCGCGGGAAAGCAGGGTCGCGACCATCGCCTTTACCCAGAGCGACAGCCCGGTGGCAAGGTCCGCCGATGTGGTGGTCGCCATCGACCTGCCCGAGGGCGTCAATATCTACCGCCCGACATCGACCCGCATCGCCTATCTCGCGGCGGTCGACGTGCTGGCAAGCCTTGTCGCCTATGCAATCCAGCCGCAGGCGACAGTTTCGCTGCGCAAGATCAAGCAGCAGCTGGTCACCCATCGCGACGGCGACGACCGCCAGCTTCTGGGCGACTGACCGCTACCATTCCAGTCACGAAGGCGCCGTTGCGCCGGGAGGCGATATCCTGATGACCAAGACCATTGCCATCGTCACCGGTGCTGCCGGCGACATCGGCCGGGCAATCGCCGCGCGGCTGGGCGAGGATCACGATTGCGTTCTGCTGGTCGATATCGATGGCGGTGCTGCCGAAAAGGTGGCGCGGGCGCTCGGGCCGGAAGGGCGTTTCATGGCGCTTGGCTGCGACGTCACCGATGTTACCTCGACGCAGGAGATGGCGGCCCGCGCGGCAGAGCTTGGGCAGGTCACGACCCTGGTCAACAATGCAGGTGCTGCCCGCGCCGTCAGTCTGCATGACACGACGCCCGACATCTGGCGGCAGGATCTGGCGCTCAATCTGGAAGCGGCCTTCCTCTGCTTCCGCGCTGTCGAGGCGGCGCTGAAGGCTACATCCGGTTCGGTGATCAACATCGCCTCCGTCAATGGCCTGCAGGTCTTCGGCCATCCCGCCTACAGCGCCGCCAAGGCGGGGCTTATCCATTTCACCCGGCTGGTCGCGGTGGAATATGGCAAGTTCGGCATCCGCTCCAATGCGGTGGCACCGGGCACGGTGCGCACCCAGGCCTGGGAAAGGCGGGCGGCTGCCAATCCCGATGTCTTCGAGGAGGCGCGGCGCTGGTATCCCTTGCAGCGCGTCGTCGATCCCGCCGATGTCGCCCATGCCGTCGGCTTTCTCGCCAGTTCGCTTGGCCGCGCCATCTCCGGTGTCTGCCTGCCTGTCGATTGCGGGCTGACCGCAGGCCAGGCAGAACTCGCCCGGACCTTTTCCCAGTCGGATTTTTATTGAAACGGGGTTTTGCCACAAGGATTTCAGGGCCATGCGCATTGCTGTCGGCGGACTTCATACGGAATGCAGCACCTATTCGCCGGTGCTGATGACGGAGCGTGATTTCCGGGTGCTTGCAGGCGAGAGCCTGCTTGCCGCCGGCTATTTCGATTTCCTGCCGACGGAAGGCGTCGAGGTGCTGCCGCTTGTCCATGCCCGGGCCGTGCCGGGCGGGCCGGTGTCCTGCGACACCTATGCGCATTTCAAGACGGATTTCCTGCACCGGCTGCGTCTGACCCTGCCGCTCGATGGTCTCTATCTCGCCATGCACGGGGCAATCAATGTCGAGGGTATGGACGATGCGGAAGGCGACTTTATTGCCGCTGCCCGCGAACTCGTTGGTCCGGATTGCCGGATTGCTGCCAGCTATGATCTGCACGGCAATCTCAGCCAGAAAATCATCGACCAGCTCGACATTTTCGCCGCCTACCGCACCGCGCCGCATATCGATGTCAGGCAGACCATGCTGCGTGCCTGGCGAATGCTGGTCGACAGCCTGAAAACCGGCCTGCGCCCCGGTGTCGCCTGGGTTCCGGTCCCGGTGCTGCTGCCGGGGGAAAAGACCTCGACCGAAGACGAGCCCGCCGGGTCGCTCTATGCGGCACTGTCCGGTTTCGATGCGCGACCCGGCATTCTCGATGCCAATCTGATGGTCGGCTATGTCTGGGCGGATGAGCCCCGCGCCACGGCTGCCGCCGTTGTCACCGGCCATGACAGAGACGCGGCGAAAGGTGCTGCGGAAGAGCTTGCACGCCGTTACTGGGAGGCGCGGGAGAATTTTCGCTTTGGACCGGTGACGGGGCCGCTTGAGGACATGCTCGATCTCGCCCGGGCCGCCACGACCTCGCCGGTCATTCTCGCCGACAGTGCAGACAATCCGACCGGTGGCGGCGTCGGCGACCGGGCGGATGTGCTCTCTGCCGTGCTGGCGCGCGGCATGGAGGATGTGCTGCTGGCCGGGATCACCGATCCGCCCGCCGTCGAGGCCTGCTTTGTGGCGGGCCGGGGCACTTCGGTCAGGCTGCGGATCGGCGGTGCGCTCGATCCCTCCAGCAGGCCGGTCGATGTCGATGCTGAAATCCTGATCCTTGATGATCCCGGCGGGCAGACAATGCGGCAGGCGGTGGTGCGGGTCTGCGGGGTGACTGTGGTTCTTGCGGCGCGGCGTCGCCCCTATCACGATATCTCCGACTTCACCCGCCTTGGCCTTGATCCGTGCGGCGTCGGGCTGCTGGTGGTCAAGTCCGGCTATCTCTCGCCGGAACTGGCACCACTTGCCAATCCCAATCTGATGGCCTTGACGGAGGGGGTGGTCAACCAGCATATCGAGGCGATTGAAAACCGCAGGCGGCTTCGCCCCCTGTTCCCCTTTGACAAGGCCTTCGACTTTCAGCCCCATGCCCGCCTGTCAGCGCGCTGGCAGGATTGATACTGCTTGCCACTGCCGGTTCTGACCCCGATTTGAGTATGATGAAACGCTTTCTGCCCGAAATCTATCGCAACCCGACAATCCCGGTGTCGATGGTGGCGATCTTCGCCTATGGTTTTGCCGGGGCGGCGACATCGCCCTACCAATCGGTGATTGGCATCCGTGAACTCGGGCTCGGCAACGGGACCTATTCGCTGCTGTTCATCGCGGCTGCGACCGTCAATGTCATCGCCTCGATCATGCTCGGCAATCTCGCCGACCGCATTGGCCACTACCGGCCGATGATGCTGCTGTCGGCGGCTTTCGGCGTCCTCGGCTTCGGGCTGGTCTACATGGTTCCGACGCAGGCAGTCTTCGTCTTTGCGCTCCTGCTGCCGCTGCCGGTCTATGGCGCACTGAACGGGTTGCTGTTTGCCAATATCCGGGGGGCCACGCACGGCATGGCGCGCAAGGAACTGGCTGCGGTCAATTCCGGCGTCCGGGCGATGCTGTCCTTGTCCTGGGTTCTGGTCCCCGGCATAGTCGGCGCGCTGCTCATCCATGCCTCGAGCATGCTGCCTGCCTGGCTCGTCGCTGCCTGCGCCTGTCTCGCCTGCCTGTTGCTGATCTATCGTTTCATGCCAGACAGGACCGGTACCGACCGCGCCGAGGCCCGGCACCTCACCCATCTCGCGGCGCTCGGGGAAGTGCTGTCGCCGGCGGTGTTTTTCCGGGTGACGGCCATCGCGCTGATCTGCAGCACATTGCAGATGAACGGCACTGTGCTGCCGCTGATCATGACCGGGGCGGCACATGGGACGGTCGCCGATGTCGGCAAGATCGTCGGCATCGTTGCCGCTCTGGAAGTGGTGTTCATCGTCGTCTGGGGCCGCATCCAGCGGCGGATCAGCCCGGTTGCAGCCCTTGCCATCGGAACCGGCCTCTATCTGGTCTATCTCGTGGCCCTCGGCCATGCCTCGGCGCCCTGGCATATCTATGCCCTGACGCCGGTCTCGGGCTTTGCGGCGGCGGTGATCATCACCATCCCGATCACCTATCTCCAGGACCTGATCGCCGACCGGCCCGGCCTCGGCAGTTCGCTGATCTCGGTCAACATGTTCATGAGCGCCGGTTTCAATGCGCTTGTCTTTGCACTCGGGACCGGTTTCAGCGACTATTCCGGTACGGCCCTGCTGGCGGCGGCCTCGGCAGCGGTCGGGTTGGCGATGCTCGTCTGTTTCGAACGCCGGAAGGTATTTGGCTGATCACATGCGGGTGTCGGCTGCCTGTTGTCGGGTTCCCGCATTGATTGCTGTATTGGCGTCGCTCTTTTTGTGTACGGACAAAGGCCCATGACGACACCTGAATCGAATCCTCGCCATGACCTGCCCTGCCGCATGGTGCTGATGGGCGTGTCGGGCTGCGGAAAATCCTCGGTCGGAGAGGCCTTTGCAATGCGTACCGGCGCGGTCTACTGCGAGGGAGACAAGCTGCATCCGCTGGAAAATATTGCAAAAATGTCGGCTGGACTGCCGCTGGAGGATGAGGATCGCTGGCCGTGGTTTGCGCGGGTGGCGGATATCCTGTGCAAGGCGGAGCGTCCGGTGATCGTCGGCTGTTCCGCGCTGAAGCGGATCTACCGGGACCGGATACGGCAACAGGCGGGTGACGATGTCGTGTTCATCCACCTCCATGGCAGCCGCGTGGTGATCGAAGGGCGGATGGGCGCAAGACAGGGCCATTTCATGCCGACAAGCCTGCTCGACAGCCAGTTCGCCACGCTTCAGCCGCCAGGCGCGGATGAACTGTCCGTCACCGTCGATAT
The DNA here is from genome assembly GCF_963457605.1 of uncultured Gellertiella sp. GTDB lineage: Bacteria > Pseudomonadota > Alphaproteobacteria > Rhizobiales > Rhizobiaceae > Gellertiella. The sequence continues at coordinate 1,621,883 of NZ_OY735139.1, read as the reverse complement.
CGACCAGCCACTGGATGCCATCCTTGCGGATATCCTGCGTGGGCTCGATCAGATCAGGGTCTTGAGGTAGATCGACAGCAATTGGGTCTGGGAGGAAATGCCGAGCTTTCGATAGACATTGCGGCGGTGCACCTTGACGGTTCCGGTGGAGATGTTGAGCTTCAGGCCGATGGATTCCGAGGAATGGCCCTGCAGCACCAGATCGATGATCGCCGTCTCGCGGCTGGTGAGCTTCAGGTCGCGCCAGGTTCCCGCATCGCTGGCCGCGCCGTCGCCCGGATGTCTGCCCTTGCGTCCGCGCCTGCCCCGTCTTTGCCTTTCGGCGACAAAACGTGCCGCAAGATCCGTCCAGCCATGCCGGACAATGCTTGCGACCAGCGGCTCGGCCTTGCGCAGCACTGAAAATTCGGATGCTGGAAAGGGGCCAGCCCTTTCCCGGCGCATCAGCGAGAGCACGACGGTTGTGCCATCCCCGAGCGGTACGAAGAAACCGATTTCCTCGGCAAGCCCGGTCTGCATGTAGTAGCTCCGGTAATATTCGCTGGAAAAGAACCGGTCGGGCGCAAGTTCGCGCATCCGGAACACGCCTGCCCGCCCCTGCCTTGCGGTGTGGTAGAAGGGGTCAAGCAGATAGGGGCCTTCCTGATAGAGCGTGACATAGATGATCCGCTCTTCCGCGTTGAATGTGCTGTAGAGTTCGACCGGTGGGGCGGCATCGCGATAGGCGAAGACCACGAGATGATCGAAACGGACCAGCGCACCCACCATCTGGCGGAAATGCTCGCCGATCTCGCGGTCCGTGTCACCGGACCGGCCGATCAGCGGTGTCAGGGCCTTGAACAGGGCATCGAGGTCCACACTCATCCGTTCTCGCCTTCAGGCTTGCCAGAAGGGCAAACCGGTCCGTGATTCCTGCCCTGCCCGTATTCAGGCGGCGGAAGAGGAGTATATATCTCCGGAGAGAAAAATTCCGCTAAAATACCTCTTTCGGGGTATATACCACACAAGTTCGCTACCGCTAGTCTTTCGGGCAGAAAAGGGGCAAGGCGGCAAAGATCGTCAGACCGAAATCATAATGGGGAGCAGCCGTGGCAATCGCTCAGTCTGACGATATCGAGTTTCGGGGGGTCACCAAGGCCTATGGCGCGGTGACGGCGGTGCGCGACATCAATCTTGCCGTTCCCAAAGGGTCGTTTCTGGCCCTGCTCGGCCCGTCCGGCTGCGGCAAGACCACCTGTCTGCGGATGATCGGCGGTTTCGAACAGCCGTCCGAAGGCACGGTGCGGATCGACGGGCGGGAGATGAACGGCGTTCCGGCCTATCGGCGTCCGGTCAACATGGTGTTCCAGCACTATGCGCTGTTTCCGCATTTCAATGTCGAACAGAATGTCGCCTATGGGCTGAGGCAGATGCGGCCCCGCATTGGCGACGCCGAAGTCCGGCGACGGGTCGCAGAGGCGCTGGCGATGGTGCGCCTCGACGGTTTTGCCGCGCGCCGCACCCATGAAATGTCGGGGGGCCAGCAGCAGCGCGTGGCGCTCGCCCGCGCCATCGTCAATCGCCCTTCCGTGCTTCTGCTCGACGAACCGCTGGCTGCCCTCGACAAGAAATTGCGCTCGGCCATGCAGATCGAATTGCAGACCCTGCAAAGGGAGCTGGGCATTACCTTCGTGCTGGTCACCCATGATCAGGAAGAGGCGCTGTCGATGGCCGATCAGGTCTGCGTGATGAGCGCCGGGCGGATCCGCCAGCTCGGAACGCCGGAAGAGGTCTATGACCATCCAGCCGATCTGTTTGTGGCCGATTTCGTCGGCAAGACCAATCGCCTGTCCGCAACGCTCGAGGCGGACCACGCCACCATCCGCCTTGCCGACGGTTCGGCGTTGCGCGTGCCGGAAAGGCCCTCCCTTGCGCAAGGGTCCGTGACCCTGGCGCTGCGCCCCGAAGCAATCCGGCTGGTGCCGGCGGCCTCGGCCGAAGGGGCCGGGCAGACAGCGCTTGCAGGAACAGTCACTCACCGGATCTTTCTCGGCTCCGGTGTCGAATATGCGGTGGCCGTGGCCGGTCTCGGGGATTTCCTGATCACCACGGATCGCGGCGCGCTGGGGAACAGCGGAGTTGCTGCGCCCGGGAGCAGCGGTGTTGCTGCGCCCGGGAGCAGCGGAGTTGCTGCGCCCGGGAGCAGCGGAGTTGCTGCGCCCGGGAGCAGCGGAGTTGCTGCGCCCGGGGATAGCGGACTTGCTGCACCCGGTGACGCGGTGCGGCTGATCTTCGATCCCGCCGCCGCGCATGTCTTTAGTGCATCCGAAGCAGCCTGAACCAAGACAAGGGAACAGAACCATGGCCAAGACGCATGACGAAAACGCCCCGATCACCGCCGCACGCCTGACCGACGAATTCCAGCGCCTGCGCAAGGGCTCGGTGACCCGGCGACATTTTCTCGGGGTGACCGGGCTTGGGCTTGCGGCCTCGGTGCTCACCCGTTTTCCCGGTGCCTTCAATGCCTCGGCCTATGCGGGCGAGGATCTCGGCACCCAGATGTCGATTGCCACCTGGCCGAACTATCACGATCCCGCCACCTTCGAAAATTTCAAGGCGGCCACCGGCGTCGCCGTTTCGGTCAACGTCTTCGGCTCGAACGAGGAGATGCTCGCCAAGATCCAGGCGGGTGCCTCCGGCTGGTCGCTGTTCGTGCCGACCAATTACACGATTTCCACCTATCAGAAGCTCGGACTGATCGAGGAGCTCGATCTCGCGAAGATCCCGAATTTCAGCCAGGCAACGGAAAATCCGCGCTTTACCGATCAGGGCAAGATCGGTGGCAAGACCTATGCCCTGCCGAAGAACTGGGGCACGACCGGTTTCTCGGTGAATACGGGCAAGATCAAGACGCCGATGAAGACCTGGAAGGATTTCTTCGAGATCGCCCAGACGGAAGCCGATGGCCGCGCCATGGTGCATGACTATCAGCTGACCACCATCGGCAGCGCGCTGGTGTCGCTCGGCTATGACTTCAACTCGATCAACGCGGAGGAACTGGCCAAGGCCGAGGAGTTGCTGATCAAGGTGAAGCCGCACCTCTTCGCCATCAACAGCGACTACCAGCCCTCGATGCGCTCCACCGATGCCTGGATGACCATGTGCTGGACCAATGACGGTGCGCAGCTTGCCCGCGACATGCCGGAAATTGCCTATGTGCTCGGCACCGATGGCGGCGAGATCTGGACGGACTATTACGCCATTCCGAAGGATGCGCCCAACAAGGCGGCGGGCTACGCATTGCTCAACTACCTGATGGACCCCGCCAATGCGGTGAAGGAACATATCGCCAATGGTGCGCCGACCACCGACAGCCGGGTTCTGAAACTGCTGCCCGCCGAAGTGACGTCGAACAAGATCGTCTATCCCGACGAAGCCTCGCTGACGCCGCTGGAATTCGGTGCCGCCGTGACGCTGACCGATCCCGGCCGTGCCGAACTGATGGCACGGTTCAAATCGGCCTGATCCAGCCGCACCCTTCCGCCCGGACTTCTGGCCCGGGCGGAGTGGACGCGGGATTTGCTCCCTGAACCTGCCTTTCCCCGGAACCCCTCCAGGACAGACCGATGGCCCTTCGACAGGAAACCAAGAAAAAGCTGGTGACGCTCGCCCTTGTCGGGCCTGCGGGCCTGTGGCTGTTCATCTTCCTGGTGCTGCCCTTCGTCGCCATCGTGGTGTTTTCGCTCGGCAAGCGGGCGCCGGAAGGCGGCTATCAGGCGGCATTTACCTTCGAGCAGTTTGCCAGTCTCGGCTCGCGGGCCCAGGCTTTCGTCAACACGCTGCTTTTGGCCCCTGCCGGTGCGCTGGCCTGCCTGCTGATTGCCTATCCCGTTGCCTATTATCTCGCGGTCAAGGCCTCGCCGCGCCACCGGCTGCTGCTGGTGTCGCTGGTGGTTGTGCCGTTCTGGACCAGCCTGCTGGTGCGCACCTATGCCTGGATGTATCTGCTCGGCGCCCGCGGCATTCCGCATCTGCTGGAGCTTGTCGGCATCGAGAATGTCCGGCTGATCAATACGCCCGGCGCGGTGTTGCTCGGCATCGTCTATGGCTATCTGCCGCTGATGATCATGCCGATCTATGTCAGCCTCGAAAAGCTGGATCGCCGCCTGCTGGAAGCCTCCGCCGATCTCGGTGCCAGACCCGTCTCGACCTTTTTCGGCATCACCGTGCCGCTGTCGCTGCCGGGCGTGATGACCGGGCTGGCGCTGGTGACGATCCTGCTGCTCGGCGAATACCTGATCCCGCAGCTGCTCGGCGGCGGCAAGGTGTTCTTCATCGGCAATGCGCTGGTCGATCTGTTCCTTCAATCGCGCAACTGGCCCTTCGGCTCGGCCATCGCCGTGACGCTTGTCGTCGTGGTGGTGCTGGTGCTGATGATCGCCATGCGCATCGCCTGGCGCTTTGCCGGTACAAGACAGGTGGATCTCGTCTGATGCGCGCCTTCGTCACCTCCGTCTATGTCTTTCTCTATACGCCGATCGCGCTGATCCTGCTGTTTTCGTTCAATTCCGGACGCAATGCCAGCGAGTTCAAGGGATTCTCCGTCGAATGGTACGGCAAGGCGCTGTCCAACGCCTTCCTGATGGAGGCGCTGGAAAACAGCCTGATCGTCGGATTGACCAGTGCGGCGCTGGCCACCCTGTTCGGCACCATGGCAGCCCTTGGCCTCGAACGGGTGACGCCGAAGCTGCGTGCGGTCTTCGACGCGCTGTTTGCCGCCGCCATCGTCGTGCCCGGCGTGGTGATCGGCATCGCGACACTGGTGGCGCTGGTCGAAGTCTTCGGCCTTGCCAATGCGCTGATCGCCTCTCTCTGGCCGGGTGATCAGCCGCCGCGTCTGGCGCTTGGCTTCGGATCGATCATCGCGGCGCACGGCCTGTTCACCATGGCGCTGGTGACGATGATCGTCAAAGCCCGGATCGCCAGCCTCGGGCGCGATATCGTCGAGGCATCGAGCGATCTCTATGCGACGCCGATGACCACCTTCTGGCAGATCGTCCTGCCGCAGATCCTGCCCTCGGTACTGGCGGGCTTCCTGCTCGCCTTCACCTTCTCGTTCGATGATTTCATCATCGCCTTCTTTGTCGCAGGCGCGAAGACCACCCTGCCGATCTATGTCTTTGCCTCGATCCGCCGGGGGGTGACGCCGGAAATCAATGCGATTGCCGCCATCGTGCTCACCGCATCGCTGATCCTGATCCTGTCGGCGCGCTTCCTGATGCGCGACCGGACCCAAACGCCGTGAATGGATGAACTGAGATGAGCGGAATCCTTGAAGGTCGCGTTGCGCTGGTCACCGGGGCGGGCTCGGGCATTGGCCAGGCCGGGGCAATCCGGATGGCGGAGGAGGGGGCTTTTGTTGTCGTCATCGACCTCAGCCGCGACCGTGCGGAGGAAACGCTGGAGTTGATCGGCAAGGCCGGCGGACGTGGCGAAATCGCATCACTGGATGTGACGGATGACGGCGCGCTCGAAACCGCGATCGGCGATATCGCCGCCCGCCACGGACGGATCGACATTCTCCATAACCACGCCGGTGCGCAGGTGGCGGGCACGCTGGAAACTGTGGCAATCTCGGGCTTCGACCGCTCCTGGACGCTGAATGTGCGGGCACATTTCATGGCAGCCCGGCTGGTCGCGCCGATCATGAAGCAGCAGAAGAAGGGCGTCATTCTCAACACGTCCTCCTCGTCCGGCGTGCTCTATGACCGCGAGATGATCGCCTATACGACCTCGAAACATGCCGTCATCGCCATGACCCGGCAGATGGCGGGCGATTATGCCCGCTTCGGAATCCGGGTGAATGCGCTGTGCCCGGGCTGGGTGGATACGCCGTTCAACCAGCCCTTCATCGGCCAGATGGGCGGGCGCGAGGCAATCGAAGCCTATATTGCCGACAAGGTGCCGCTCGGCCGCTGGGCGGATGTATCTGAAATAGTCGAGCCGATCCTGTTTCTGGTCTCTGACCGCTCCTCCTACATGACCGGCCAGATCCTGGTCGTCGATGGTGGCGAGACGGTGGCCTGAGCAGGCCAGTGCCCGTATCCCGGCCTGTCTGGCGGAACCCACGGTCCTCCCGCCGATCTGCGTGAAAATACGCAATAATATTGCGCTTACATGCAATAAAATGACACAAATCCTGACGGTCCAATCTTGCAAAAATGCCGGACTGTGGCATGCTTCCTTCCATCAGCTATAAATTTAAACCATTGAATTTAATGGCTAATACTTTTGATCTCGCCGCCATTCCCGCTCCGGGGCAAAATGTCGGCCATGGAGGAGGCAGGAGCATGTTTCAGGCAACGATGCGGTTTCCCTTGGGCGAAGAGGTTGAGGCGGTGCGCGACACGGTCGAGCGGTTCGGGCGGGAGCGTCTGGGGCCGCGGGCCGACGAAATCGACCGCAGCAACGAATTTGCCCGTGACCTCTGGCCGGAGCTGGGTGGGCTGGGGCTCCTGGGGATCACGGCGGATCCGGAGTTCGGCGGGTCCGGTATGGGCTATCTCGCGCATGTGGTTGCGGTCGAGCAGCTGGCGCGGTTTTCGGCCTCGACCTCGCTGTCCTACGGGGCACATTCGAACCTCTGCGTCAACCAGATCAGCCGCAACGGCACGGTGGCGCAGAAGCAGAAATACCTGCCGAAACTTTGTTCGGGCGAGCATGTCGGGGCGCTTGCCATGTCGGAACCGGGGTCCGGGTCTGACGTGGTGTCGATGAAGCTCAAGGCTGAAAAGCGTGGCGACCGCTATATGCTTGATGGCAACAAGATGTGGATCACCAACGGGCCGGATGCGGAAACCCTGGTGGTCTATGCCAAGACCGATCCGGGTGCCGGTGCCCGGGGCATTACCGCCTTTCTGGTCGAGAAGGGGTTCAAGGGCTTTTCGACGGCGCAGAAGCTCGACAAGCTCGGGATGCGCGGCTCCAACACCTGCGAACTGGTGTTTGATGGCTGCGAGGTGCCGGAGGAGAATGTGCTGGGCACCGTCGGTGGCGGTGTCCGGGTGCTGATGTCGGGGCTCGACTATGAGCGGGTGGTGCTGGCGGGCATCGGGATCGGCATCATGCATGCCTGCCTTGATGTGGTGATGCCCTATGTCCACCAGCGCAAGCAGTTCGGGCAGGCCATTGGCGAGATGCAGCTGATCCAGGCCAAGATTGCCGACATGTATACGGCGATGAATTCGGCGCGTGCCTATGTCTATGCGGTGGCGGGGGCCTGCGACCGGGGCGAGGTGACCCGACAGGATGCGGCGGCCTGCTGCCTCTATGCGTCCGAACAGGCGACCTTGCAGGCGCTGCAGGCGATCCAGACGCTGGGCGGCAATGGCTATATCAATGACAACCCGACGGGCCGGTTGCTGCGCGATGCCAAGCTGATGGAAATCGGCGCGGGCACCTCGGAAATCCGCCGCATGCTGATCGGTCGCGAACTGTTCAAGGAAACCGCCTGATGGCTGTCATCCGGTCGAAACTCAATCTGAAGAGCGACGAGGCGGTGGTCAACCGGGCGTCGATGCAGGGCAAGCTGGCGGAAGTCCGCGCGGCGGTGGCGCTGGCCGAGGCGGGTGGCGGTGAAATGGCCCGCGCCCGGCATGAGAGCCGGGGCAAGATCCTGCCGCGCGAGCGGGTGGAACGGCTGCTCGATCCCGGTTCGCCATTTCTGGAACTCGGCGCGGTCGCCGCCCACGGGCTCTATGACGGGGCAAGCCCGGGTGCGGGCATCATCACCGGTATTGGCCGGGTTGCGGGCCAGCAGGTGATGATTGTTGCCAATGATGCGACCGTCAAGGGTGGCACCTATTATCCGATGACGGTCAAGAAGCATCTGCGGGCGCAGGAGATTGCGGCGGAAAACCATCTGGCTTGTGTCTATCTGGTCGACAGCGGCGGGGCCAACCTGCCGAACCAGGACGAGGTGTTTCCCGACCGCGACCACTTCGGCCGGATTTTTTACAATCAGGCGCAGATGTCGGCGCGCGGCATTGCCCAGATTGCGGCGGTGATGGGCTCCTGCACGGCGGGCGGTGCCTATGTGCCGGCGATGTCCGACGAGGCTATCATCGTGCGCGATCAGGGCACGATCTTTCTCGCCGGTCCGCCGCTGGTCAAGGCCGCGACCGGGGAGGAGGTCAGCGCCGAGGATCTCGGCGGCGGCGACGTGCATACCCGGCTTTCCGGCGTTGCCGATCACCTGGCCGAAGACGACGCCCATGCGCTGGCGCTGGTGCGCCGGGCGGTGGCGGGGCTGAACAGGCAGAAGCGCGTCGATGTGGTTTTGCAGGTGCCGGAAGATCCGCTCTATGATCCCGAAGAAATCGCTTCCATCGTGCCTGCGGCGCTCACCCAGCCCTATGATGTCAGGGAAGTGATCGCCCGGGTGGTGGATGGCTCGCGCTTCGACGAGTTCAAGGCGCGTTACGGCACGACGCTGGTCTGCGGCTTCGCCCATGTAATGGGCATTCCGGTCGGCATCATCGCCAATAATGGCGTGCTGTTTTCCGAAAGCGCGCTGAAGGGCGCGCATTTTGTCGAGCTTTGCTCGCAGCGCCGGATCCCGCTGGTCTTCCTGCAAAACATCACCGGCTTCATGGTCGGGCAGAAATACGAGGCAGAGGGCATTGCCAAAAATGGTGCCAAGCTGGTGACAGCGGTGGCGACCACGGCGGTGCCGAAGGTGACGATGCTGATCGGCGGTTCCTTCGGGGCGGGCAATTACGGCATGTCGGGCCGGGCCTATTCACCGCGTTTCCTCTGGACCTGGCCGAACAGCCGCATCTCGGTGATGGGTGGCCCGCAGGCGGCAGGCGTGCTTTCCACCGTCAAGCGCGAGCAGATCGAACGGGCGGGCAAAAGCTGGAGTGCGCAAGAGGAGGCCCGGTTCCGGCAGCCGGTCATCGACCAGTTCGAGGAACAGGGCCATCCGCTCTATGCCTCGGCACGGCTCTGGGACGACGGTATCATCGACCCCGCGAAGACACGGGCGGTGCTGGGCCTCAGCCTATCCGCCGCACTCAATGCCCCGGTCGAAGCGACACGCTTCGGCGTGTTCCGGATGTGAGGAGCGGCGCGATGATCCGAAAAATACTGATAGCCAACCGGGGCGAGATTGCCTGCCGCATCATCCGCAGTTGCCGGAAGATGGGGATATCGACGGTTGCCGTCCATTCGGATGCCGACTGCTCCGCCCTGTTTGTCGAGATGGCGGATGAGGCCATCTCGCTTGGCGGGACCACGGCCTCCGAAAGCTACCTGCGCGGCGAAGCGATCCTTGCCGCAGCCCGTGCCACGGGCGCGGATGCGATCCATCCCGGCTATGGCTTCCTGTCGGAAAATCCCGACTTTGCCGAGGCGGTGACACAGGCGGGTCTCATCTTCATCGGTCCACCCGCTACAGCCATCCGGGCAATGGGCCTGAAGGATGCCGCCAAGGCTGCGATGGAAAAAGCCGGCGTCCCCGTCGTTCCTGGCTATCACGGCGCAGCACAGGATCCGGACCTGCTTCTCGCCGAGGCCCGAAGCATCGGCTTTCCCGTGCTGATCAAGGCCCGGGCCGGCGGTGGCGGCAAGGGCATGCGGAAGGTCGAGGAGGAGGCGGGGTTCAGGGCGGCACTGGAAAGTGCGGCGCGCGAGGCGAAGGCGAGCTTTGGCGATTCCGCCTGCCTGATCGAGAAATATGTCTCCCATCCCCGCCATATCGAAATCCAGGTGTTTGCCGACGGGCATGGCAATGTGGTGCATCTCTTCGAGCGGGACTGCTCGCTGCAACGCCGCCACCAGAAGGTGATCGAGGAGGCGCCGGCGCCGGGCATGCCGGAGGATATGCGCGAGGCGATGGGCGAGGCGGCGGTGAGGGCGGCGCGGGCTATCGGCTATTGCGGCGCGGGCACCGTCGAGTTCATCGCCGATGCTTCGGACGGCCTGCGGATGGACCGCTTCTGGTTCATGGAAATGAACACGCGGCTGCAGGTCGAGCATCCCGTCACCGAGGCGATCACCGGTGTCGACCTGGTCGAATGGCAGGTGCGGGTTGCCTCCGGCGAAAAGCTGCCGAAGACGCAGGAGGCGCTTGCCATTGACGGCTGGGCCTTCGAGGCACGGCTTTATGCAGAGGATGCGGAAAGGGGCTTTCTGCCCGCCATCGGCAGGATCGAACATCTCGACCTGCCGGAAGATTGCGCCCGCATCGACAGTGGCGTGCGGGGAGGAGACGAGATCACCCCCTTCTATGATCCGATGATTGCCAAGATCATCGTGCATGGCGAAACGCGGGCCGAGGCGCTGGGACGATTGACGGCGGCTCTTTCAAAGGTCCGCGTGGCGGGAACGACGACAAACGCCGGTTTTCTCACGCGCCTGTCGCGGCAGGAAGATTTTGTTGCAGGCAATCCCGATACGGGCCTGATTGCCCGGCATCTCGATGACCTGGCAAAGCCCGAACCGCTTGCGCCCGAAATGGCCGTGCTGGCCGCAATCGAGCTTTCCGGCCTTTTGCAGCCGGTCAGGGCGCAAGGTCCCGTTGATCCCTGGTCGGCTTGCGACGGCTTCCGCCTCTGGTCGCCCGCGCGCCTGCATGTGACACTCGCCCACCGGGGCGAGCCGCTGGCAATCGTGCTTCAACCGGGTTTGCAAGGGCAGGCCGAGGCAAGGGTTGCGGGCGCGCCGCTTCACCTTGGCTGGCGAAGACTTGCCGATGGAACGGTGGCGCTGACGCGGGATGGACGGACGGTTCCGGTCACGGTTATCCGTCACGGGCGGGCGGTGACACTGCACGGCGATGGGGCAAGCTACAGCTTCGAAATCGTCGATCCGCTTCAGCGCGCCGATGCTTGCGAGACCGGCGGTAACAGGCTGGTGGCCCCGATGCCGGGGCTGATCAAGCGGGTGCTGGCTGCCGCCGGGCAGGCCGTTTCTTCCGGCGAGGCCGTGGTGGTGATGGAAGCCATGAAGATGGAACTGACCCTTTCTGCCCCGCGCGATGGTATCATCGCGGCAATCGGCGTGGCGGAGGGCGAGCAGGTGCGGGAAGGCGCGGTGCTGGCCGAGCTTCTGGCTGTGGAGGGGGGAGATGGCTGAGTTCGTCACCCTCCACGAAATGTCCCCGCGCGACGGTCTTCAGAACGAGAAACGGCCGATTGCCACCACAGACAAGATCCGCCTCGTCGATCTGCTGTCGGGGGCAGGCTTGCCGCGCATCGAGGTGACAAGCTTTGTCAGCCCGAAATGGGTGCTGCAAATGGCGGATGCTGCGGATGTCCTGGCCGGGATATCGAGGCAGGACGGCATTGCCTATACCGTGCTGACCCCGAACCTCAAGGGTTACGAGGCAGCGCGCGCGGCGCGTGCCGATCAGGTCGCCGTCTTTGCCTCGGCCTCGCAAAGCTTCAGCCTGAAGAACATCAACTGCACGATCGAGGAGAGCCTTCTCCGCTTCGATCCGCTGATGCAGGCTGCCCGTAAGGATGGAATACCGGTGCGCGGCTACGTCTCCTGCGTCACCGATTGCCCCTATGAGGGGCAGATCGCGCCGCAAGCGGTTGCCGGGGTGGCAAGATCGCTGCTCGAACTCGGCTGCTTTGAAATCTCGCTCGGCGATACTATCGGCCATGGCACGCCGGAGCGGGTGACGGCGATGCTGGAGGCAGTTCTCTCCGTCGTCCCGGCGGGGCGGCTTGCCGGGCATTTCCACGATACCCGCGGCCGGGCCCTCGACAATATCGAGGTGAGCCTCGGCCACGGAATCAGGGTTTTCGATGCTTCTGCCGGAGGGCTCGGCGGCTGCCCCTATGCGCCGGGAGCGGCGGGTAACGTGGCAAGTGGTGAGGTGGTCGATCTCCTCGCCCGGCTGGGCTACGTAACCGGCATCGACCGGGACAAGCTCGCCGTTGCCGAAACTTTTGCAAAAAACCTGAGGAGTGCCCGATGAGCGCCTTTCAATGCATCCGGCTTGAAACCGACGGGCGCGGCATTGCCCGGCTGGTGCTGAACCGCCCCGACAAACACAATGCTCTCAACGAGACGATGATGCGCGAGTTGATCGAGGCTGTTGTTGCCATCAATGCCGATGACGGCATTCGGGCGGTCGTGCTGGCTGCGGAGGGGCGCAGCTTCTGCGCGGGCGGCGATCTCGCATGGATGAAGGATCAGGCGGGCCGGGACCGCGCGGGCAAGATTGAAGGCGCCGACCTGCTTGCCTCGATGCTGCGCCAACTCGATGAGCTGGAAAAACCTCTGATCGCGCGGGTGCAGGGCAATGCTTTTGGCGGTGGCATTGGCATTATGGCGGTCTGCGATATCGTTGTGGTCGCCGACTCCGCCAGTTTTGCGCTGACCGAAACCCGTCTCGGGCTGATTCCCGCCACCATCGGCCCCTATGTCATCCGGCGGATCGGCGAAGGCCATGCACGCCGGACTTTTCTGAACGCCAGCCGCTTCGGGTCAGATGCCGCCCTCGCCATGGGGCTCGCATCGAGGATTAGCACGCCGGACAGGCTGGATCAGGCCGTCGAGCAGGAAGCGGAAGCCTGCCTCGCCTGTGCGCCTGGTGCAATCGTTGCCGCCAAGCGCCTGATCCGCACACTCGCGCGGCAGGACTGTGCAGATCCGGTCGCGTTCTCGGCAACCATGCTGGCGGATCGCTGGGAAAGCCAGGAGGCCGGGGAGGGGATCGGCGCTTTCCTCACCCAGGCAAGAGCGCCCTGGGCAGGATGAAGTGGTTACCATCCCGAGCATGTGGCGGTGCGATCTTTCGAATCAGATGCGAAAGTGAATGAGGCTGCCTGATATGCGCCGTGCCGAGGGATGGATGCGTTGCAACCTTCCGGTCGCCGCGCGTTTATGTTGTTACATGAAGATAACAATTAAAAACATTAGAGTCTGTCAGTGACAAATTGAATCTGGAGGGATTCCAATTTTGTGTTTTTTCTGATTCAAGCATCTTGCTGGAAGGGAGGCCAGCAAGGATGGTGAAGCCTCTTTCTCTTGATTTGCGGGCCCGGGTGGCGGATGCGTTGACGGGTGGCATGACTGTTCGCGCGGCGGCGGAACGGTTTGGAATATCGGTCGCCTCGGCGGTTCGGATCGGTCAGCTTTCGCGCTCGGGCAAAGGGCTGCTGCCATCGAAAATTGGCGGCCATGTCAAGCCCATTCTGAGCGGTGACCTGGCAGAGAAGGTGCGCCAGCGGCTGGCCGCAAAGTCTGACTGGACGGTCAGAGCCCTTGCCGCCGATCTTCAGTCGTTTGGCATCCATGTATCACACGATACGGTGTGGCGGTTCCTGCGCAGCCAGGGAAATACCTTTAAAAAAAACGCTGGTAGCCAGTGAGCAGGACAGGCCGAAAGTGGCAAGGTTCAGAGCGCGTTGGAAGGCCCATCAGCACCGGATTGATCCGGAACGGCTTGTTTTCATTGATGAGACCTGGGTCAAGACCAACATGACGCGGACCTGCGGCTGGTGCCCGCGCGGTCAGCCCCTGATCGCGAAGGTGCCGCATGGCCACTGGAAAACACTGACCTTTTTGGCCGGGCTGCGGCGCAACGGCATCGTTGCGCCTTTCGTGCTCGACGGCCCCATCAACAGTATCGCCTTTACAGCATGGGTTCAGCAATGTCTTGTCCCCGTGCTGAAAGCCGGTGACATTGTCGTCCTCGACAACCTGGGCAGCCACAAATGCAAGGCCGCCAGCGAGGCGGTGCGGGCACAAGGGGCTCGCATGTTCTTTCTGCCGCCCTATTCACCAGACCTCAATCCAATCGAAATGATGTTCTCAAAGCTGAAAACGCTCGTCCGCAAAGCCGAGGAGCGAACCATTGAAACGACTTGGCGTCGCATCGGAGAACTCCTCAAAGAATTTACCCCTGAAGAATGCTCGCGATACATCACGCATGCAGGATATGCTTCTATCTAAAACTGACAGACTCTAATTTACTTCTCATACCTGTATTGGGTTGAGGCCAAATCCGACGAGACTGTCGCGCAATGGCAAAAATCTCCGATGAATAGGTCTTTTCACAGTCTATTTATTCGCCCTTTTGGGTGGGGCAACGAGCATAAAATTTTAAATACAAAGTTTTTGATATCTTGTGGTCCCATTATCCGGTTCCCATCTTGGCGTGCATTGATCCATCTATTGGCGAGAAACGCATATAATCCGGGAAATGAGATTTGAATTATGACGGGTTGTTATGATGGCCCCAATATTTACCTTAATTTTTTGTTGCTAGTGACAATTATAAGAGGTTACGGTAATCAGGCTGACGTTAATTAAGAGTTAAGTTGCGTGAGGGAGACGGGCATGACGATAATGGGTAGCGAGCGTGATCACTATTCGGTAATGACCCGCAAAGATCCCGCATGGAGCTATCTTTCGACGTCTGTGCCCAGCGACAGGAATGGCAAGCGTGCGCTGCACCATGCCTGCAAACGGGTGATGGATACGGGGCTTTCAGCGCTCGCCCTTCTGATTCTGGCGCCGCTGCTGTTGGTGATTGCTTTGGCCATCAAGCTCGACTCGCCGGGTCCTGTTCTCTTCACGCAGGTTCGCTGGGGCCGGGGTGGCAAGAAGATCCGGGTCTTCAAGTTCCGTTCGATGCGCACGGATCTGGGAGATGCCTCAGGCGTTGCCCAGACCACCCGGGGTGACCCGCGTATCACCCGCATCGGTGATTTCCTGCGCCGTTCGAATTTTGACGAGTTGCCGCAACTGTTCAACGTGCTGAAGGGCGACATGTCACTGATTGGTCCGCGCTGCCATCCTGTGGGCATGCTGGCGGCCGGCAGACTTTATGAAGAACTTGTGCCAGAATATCACCTGCGCCATGCGATGCGGCCTGGCATTACCGGTTTGGCACAGATGCGTGGATTGCGCGGGCCAACCGTTTCTGCCGCCAAAGCGCGACAGCGAATTGCTTCCGATATTCACTATGTCGCCAATTTCTCCATCTGGCTTGACTTGAAAATCCTTGTTGGCACGGTCAGGAATGAAGTGTTCAAGGGATCGGGTTTCTAAAATTGAAGCCTGGATTGTTGGCGTAACCTGTGGGACTGAATGTATGAAAAGTATTCTTGTCACTGGCGGGGCGGGTTTTCTTGGAAACCACCTGTGCGAGAGATTGTTGTCCGAGGGGCATCGCGTAACCTGTCTCGATAATTACTACACCGGTTCAAAGCAGAACATCAGGCGGTTCATCGGTCGGAACGGTTTTTCTCTGCTGGAGCAATCGGTTACGGATCCAATAGACGGCGAATACGACGAAATCTACAATCTGGCCTCACCCGCATCGCCGCCGCACTACCAGGCTGATCCGATCTATACATTCAAGACCAGCATTCTCGGCACGCTGAATGTTCTTGAAATGGCCAAGCGCTCCGGTGCCAAGGTGCTGCAGGCGTCGACATCGGAAATTTATGGTGATCCGCTCGTTCATCCGCAAAAGGAAGAATACTGGGGCAACGTCAACACGATCGGCATCCGGTCCTGCTATGATGAGGGCAAGCGCGGTGCGGAAACGCTGATGTATGACTTCCAGCGGTTCCATGACGTGAATGTGCGGGTGGTGCGGATCTTCAATACCTACGGTCCCGGCATGAACCCCGAAGATGGTCGCGTCGTGTCGAATTTCATCATCCAGGCGCTTCGCGGCGAAGACCTGACCATTTATGGTGACGGCAGCCAGACCCGGTCCTTCTGCTATCGCGACGATCTGGTGGAGGGTATCATTCGTCTGATGAATGCGCCCGACGAGGTCAGCTTCCCCGTCAATATCGGCAATCCCGTTGAATTCACCATTCGTGAACTGGCCGAACTCGTGCTTGAAATGGTGGATTCGCCGTCGCGTCTTATCAACTTGCCCTTGCCGCAGGATGATCCGACCCAGCGTTGTCCGGATATCAGCCGCGCCCGCCAGCATCTCGGATGGGAACCCAAAACACCCTTGCGCGAAGGGTTGGTGAAGGCGATTGAATATTTCAGTTCGTTTGTAGAGCCGAAAACCGCACCCAGTGCCAAGATCGAGTATGGAGTGTCCCGATGAAAATAGTGGTTATTGGTTCCGGCTATGTCGGCCTGGTTGCTGGCGCCTGTTTTGCAGAACTTGGCCACACAATCATCTGTGTGGACAACAATCCGGCCAAGATCGAGAGCCTCAAGGCTGGCGTCATGCCGATCTATGAGCCCGGTCTCGACACCTTGGTCAAGACGAATTTCGACGCCGGTCGGTTGTCATTCACCGGGGATCTCGCCGAAGCGCTGGTTGGTGCCGAGGCTGCCTTCATCGCAGTCGGCACCCCGCCCCGGGCGACAGATGGCCATGCGGACATGAAATATGTCTATGCCGTTGCCCGTGCGATTGCCGAAAAGGCCAGTGGCAATCTTGTCGTCGTCGACAAGTCCACCGTGCCGGTCGGCACCGGTGACGAGGTCGAACGTATCCTGAAGAGTGCTGGTCGCGATCTCGAGTTTTCCGTCGTTTCCAACCCGGAATTTCTCCGCGAAGGTGTGGCCATCGACGACTTCATGCAGCCGGACCGCATTGTCATCGGCAGCGAGGACGAGTTCGGCAAGAATGTGGTGTCGCGCATTTACGGCGTTGAGGGCTTCAAGGCGGCGCCGATCCTGCATACGTCGCGTCGTTCGGCAGAGTTGCTGAAATATGCCGCCAATGCGTTTCTGGCAATGAAGATCACCTTCATCAACGAAATTGCCGATCTCTGCGAGGCTGTCGGTGGCGATGTCAGGGATGTCGCCCATGGCATTGGTCTTGACAGCCGCATCGGTGGCAAGTTCCTGAATGCCGGTCCGGGCTATGGCGGCTCGTGCTTCCCGAAGGATACCCTGGCGATTTCCAAGACGGCGCGGGACTATCGCGTCGAACTGCGCACCATTGAAACGGTGATCCAGGTGAATGACAACCGCAAGCGGGCGATGGCGCTGCGGGTGCTCGATGCCTGCCACGGTTCGGTGCGCGGCAAGACCATTGCCGTTCTCGGGCTGGCCTTCAAGGCAGACACGGACGACATGCGGGATTCGCCTTCAATCCCCGTCATCCAGGCCCTGCAGGATTTTGGTGCCCATATACGTGCCTATGATCCGGAAGCGATGGAAAATTCGAAAGGCATTTTCACCCAGGTGGATTTCTGCAAGGACGCCTATGAAGCTGCCAGCGGTGCCGATGCGGTCGTCGTGCTGACGGAATGGAAGGAATTTACGTCGATCAATCTGCAGAAGCTGCGGCTGAAGGTCAGAGAACCGCTGCTGGTCGATTTCCGCAATATCTTCACCGAAGAGACCGTCACCGATGCCGGTTTCGAATACTGGTGCATCGGCCGCAAGAACACGGCCTCGCCGTCACTCAGCCAGTCGCTGGCTGCTGAATAAATCAGTTATTCAGTCATATGCAGTACGGAATGCGGGCATTACGTCTTGTTTCAGTGCTTGCCTACCAGGTTGGTGGGTGAGCGCTATCCAGAAGCGCAGTACATCGAAAGACCATGGGTTGGAGTCGAAAATGCGTGACCGTAAAATACTGGTGACGGGAGGAGCGGGTTACATCGGTTCTCACACATGCATGGTCCTCAAGCACCGCGGTTTTGAACCTGTTGTCTACGACAATCTGTCCAATGGTCATGCAGCCTTCGTCAAATGGGGGCTTCTGGAGGAAGGGGATATCCGGGATCGCTCGAGAATCGAAGAGGTGCTGCGCAAGCATCAGCCGGAAGCTGTCATTCATTTTGCTGGACTGATAGAGGTGTCGGAATCGGTCCGTGATCCGCTATCCTTCTATGAGGTCAATGTCGCCGGCTCTCTCTCTCTTCTCTCTGCCTGCATTGCCGCCGGGGTTGACAAGTTTGTCTTTTCGTCAACCTGTGCGACATATGGCATACCGCGGCAACTTTTAATCGATGAAGGGCATGTTCAAGATCCGGTCAATCCCTATGGTCGAACCAAGTTATTGATCGAAAGGGCGATTTTGGATCTGGAAGTGCACGGTCTTCGCTCGGTGATCCTGCGCTACTTCAATGCAGGAGGAGCCGATCCGGGTGGAAAGATCGGCGAAAAGCACGATCCGGAAACCCACGCTATTCCGCTTGCCATCGACACCGTCTTGGGGCGGCGCGAACTATTCCGGATCTTTGGCAATGATTACAACACAAGGGACGGCACCTGTGTGCGTGACTATATCCATGTTCTTGATCTTGCCGACGCCCACGTGCGGGCCGTGGACTATCTTCTTGCCGACAATCCTTCCGATCAGTTCAATCTTGGCACGGGACGTGGAACAACTGTTGGTGAACTGGTTGCTGCGGTCGAAAAGGCGACCGGTCGTCCCCTACCGAAGCAGGAGGATCAGCGTCGTCCGGGAGATGTGCCGCAGCTTGTTGCCAACAATGCAAAGGCCCAATCCGTTCTGGGATGGCAACCCGTGTATGAACTGGAAGACATCATCCGGACGGCATGGGATTGGCATCGCAAACAGAATACTTGATTGATTCGTATTTCCTGACATGGGGATAGTGAACTTATTCCGCGCACAAGGGGCATGGATCGCATGATGGTGATTTCAAGATTGAGCAGCAGATCAAATGGCCCCCGACCCGGTCTCATGATCAATCGACATCTGCGGGTTGCTTTTAGCCTCGGTCTCTCGCCGACGTGTAGTGTCGAGACCATGGGATGCAGATGACACCCGCCAAATCGTCCAATATCGTCGACCGATTCTATACGGTCTTCGCAAGCGTATATATCGCGTCTTCCATGGGATGGGCGACGGTCATTCTGCTCGGCAACACCTCGAATGAAGGCGCGAACTCCGTTTTTCGGAACACTTGGCTGGTCTTGTATGCGCTGAACATCCTCTTCTACGTCTTGAAGCCCATCAAGATTTATCGGGCCGATCTACTGCCGCTTTTTTTCGTAGGCCTGGTGGTGCTGTCGACAGGCTGGTCCCTACAGCGGGAGCAAACCCTCACCTATGGCGGCGCACTTGCATTCAATGTATTGTTTTGCATGCATTTGTCCAAGTTCTGGAGTCGTGAAGAATTTCTTCGGCGGATACTGGACATCATTACCTTCTCATGCGTTGCAGGGGTAACTTTGTGGCTGTTGGGTTGGGATAACGTGCGCTACGTTGACGTTCATGACCGTCTCACGGTCCTCGGGACGGAACCGTTACGCGGCTTCTTTTACCACAAGATCATCGCCGGGCTCTATTCGGTATTTGCCTTGATGATCGCTCTTGTCACGCAGGCAGGTCTTAAGCGAACGCTCTATTGCTCAATTCTGCTGGTCTTTTTGCTTCTGTCCGGATCGTCTTCCGCGCTTGCTCTTCTGCTGGTCGGCTTGGGTGGAATGTACATGTATCGCGGCATGATACATGCGCGTTTGACATTCGAGGCGGCACATCTGGCCATGCTTGTCATCCTTGTGGCGCTGATCACGCTGGCCTATGCATTTCTTGGCGAAATCCTGGAGGCTCTTGGGCGCGATCCGACCCTTACAGGACGGACACTGCTGTGGTCATGGGGACTGGAGGTTGCTCGGCAACGGCCTTGGTTCGGGTGGGGGTATAGCGGGTATCTAGGCAGCGACGAGGCTTCACGCGTTGCACGCAACATCATGGAGTTTAGAACCTATGAGGTCCCGCACTTCCACAACAGTTATATCCAGATGTTCGTGGACATAGGCCTCGTTGGCTTGCTCATGGTTTTGATGGTGCCACTTCTGGCGCTTAAGAAATATTATATAATTTTGCGTACAGGATACGACAGAAACGCGTTCTTGTTCGTGAGTATTTTATTCACATTTCTCGTCTCTGCATTCTTTGTGCACGTATTTTACAAACATAATGACTTTTCGGCGGTATTTATTTTCTCGGCATACTTTTTATCCTGCGTCGAATACAACCAGAGCAAAAAGTGAGACAGGCCAGAATGAATATAAATCTGCGGAAAATTGCGGGCAGCAAAATCGTCGATGCTGTTGCAGCCTTTGCCATCAGAATGACCTCGGGCGTGCTCGGCTATCTGCTTTTTGCCGTGATCGCACACATGTCCGACGCTCAAACATTCGGCTCCTTCAGCGTGCTTTTCAGCGTCGTAATGACGATGGGTATGGTCGGTTCCTTTGGTCAGCAGATCTTCTTTGTGAAGGAGGTGCCGCAAGCCCGGGTGAAGAATTCTCGGGAGCTTGAAAAGGGGTCGTATTTTTATTCGGTGGCCTCTACGTTGCTTGCGTCTCTGGCATGCGCGGCGCTCGTTGCAGCCTATGTGGGATATCAAAATGGAGTCACGCAGAGCTATCTGCTGATGATTTTTGCGGCGCTGATGACGTTTCTGTATGGTGTGTCGCAGATGACCATCGGTGCCTTGCGTGTCCAGGATCGGACCCTTTATGCCATGGCCTCGCGGGACATGCTCTGGCGGGCGCTAGCCATAGGCTTGCTCTATCTCGTCAATTTCGCGATGGCGAAGGGTGAAAGTCTCGGTCAAACCGGTATTTTCACGATCCTTGCCGTCACCCTCGCCCCGATTGTCCTCCTCCATCTCGGTCATGTCTATGTCTATGTCCGCGAACATCTTTTTGGGGTAACTCCGAGGATGAAGCTGCGGGAATGGACGGATACGAGTCTGGGTATGCTGCTGGTATCGGTCATTTCCAGTTCTGATCTTTATGTGTTCACCATTCTGCTTGGCTCCATGGTCGGAAAATTTGAAGCTGGTGCCTTTTTTGCGTCTCTAAAGACGGTTGAGCTTCTCAACATGTTTCTTATGGCTGTCACGCTGGTCACGGCACCCGAAATTTCGAAGGCGGTGGCCAAGGGGGATCGCATCGCATTCCAGCGGGTGTGCAATAGCGGACTGGTACTGCAGGGCGCGCCGGCAGTCGGGGCCTGTCTGTTCATCATCGTGCTTGCACCGTATTTCCTTGGCTTCTTCAACGCCGAATTCGTTCCTTTCGCCAATATGCTTCGACTGCTGGCACTGGGCATGCTGATCAACGCGCTGACGGGGGCCACCGTCCTGATCCTGCAATTGATTGGCAAACACTGGCTTCAAGTTGTCTATCAAGGCGGCTCCTTGGCCTTGGGGGTCGTGTTGCTGCCGGTCAACATTCATTTCTTCGGAATCTATGGAGTGGCAGTTTCCTTCATCATTTCCAAGTTGTTGTGGAATGTGCTGGCCATTATAACCATTCGCAAGCATAAGGGCGTCGATCCATCTATATTTGGGCTCTTCTCTAGGCAAGCCGGGGGGCTGCGGGGATGTTTTCAAGAGTTGGCCGGTGAACTGAAGGGCTATTCGGCGCGAAAGTCGGAGGGACAGTCGTGATCGGGATCAGCAATAATTTCGCCCGCTATACCGGATTCGACCCGAAAGTTCAGGTCTACCGCCTGACCAGTGAATCTGTATCTGCAATCCATCGCTTCTATGATACGTCGCCGCTCAGTCCTTCCGGTCGCTACGTGGCCGTTACCGAGTTCCCGACGGAAATGCGCTTGCCCTTGCACGGCGAGAAAGCAACGGTGCGGGTCATCGATCTGCAATCGGGAGAAAGCATATTTTCACAGGAAACGGCGGCGTGGGACACACAGGTTGGTGCCCATGCCCAGTGGGGAACAGACGATAGACAGCTCTATTTCAACGAACTTGATGATCGGGCAAACATCAAAGGCGTTTGCGTGGACATACAGACAGGTGCGCGGCGCATCTATGATATGGGCATCTACATGATTTCGCCGGATGGCGCGACGATAGCCGCTCCCAGTGTGGAAAAACTCTGCATCGTGCAGCCGGGCTACGGCGTCGTCATGCCGGATCCCGAAGTGTTGCGCAACAAGGGGGCGCCTGAAAACGATGGACTGTTCGTTGGTGATGTGCAGTCCGGTTCCGTCCGGCTTCTGGTTTCCATGTCGACCATAGCACAGACGTTTCCGAAGCAGTTTTCGGAGCAGATGCTTCGGGCTGGCGGCCTGTACGGATTTCACGTCAAGTGGAGTCCATCCAGTGAGCGGCTTATGTTCATCGTTCGTTGGGTACCTTCGACGGAACTCGCCAGAGGCACGAAGAACTATCTGATCACCATGCGCAAGGACGGGACAGATCTGCGGATGGCAATCGACAATGACCGATGGGTAGGCGGACATCATCCCAATTGGTCTCCTGATAGCGAATCTATTGTGATGAATCTCCGATTCCCGAAGGGAAACAGATATCTTGTCAAGGGAGCCAGTCTTTTTGAGCGCCTCCTCAGAAAGGCCGGGTTTCGCGTCAGCTTTGATATGAATCCGTTGAAACTTGCGATGTTCCGGTACGATGGTGCGATTGTCCGTTCGGTCGGCGGTGTGCAGCCGGGGTCCGGGCATCCGACTGTGACGCCTGATCTAAAGAACATTCTGACTGACGCCTATCCGGGCGAAAGTGTCGCCTTCAAGGATGGGTCCGTGCCGATCAGGCTGATCAGCATCGCCGATGGTCGATGCCGACAGTTGATCCGGATCAAATGCAAACCGGCTTTCTCGGGGAGCAAGGCGGAACTGCGGGTAGATCCGCACCCTGCCTGGAGCAGGGACGGGCGTCAAATCGTGTTTAATGGTTGCCCCGGCGACAGACGCGGGGTTTTCATCGCGGATCTCTCGTCAGTCGAATACTAGGCCGGACGCCAGATGGATGTAGTTATGTCGCATACCAGACCTCTCGCCTTCCTGAGTTTCAAGACGCAATTCGAAAATGTCGGGGATGCATTGATCAATCGCGAATTGCTGCGGTTGGTTGCCGAACGGGCCGAAGTCCACTTGGATTTAAGCCGTTGTCCACCCGAATTTGCCGAGAACATGCAACTTGGTGAAGACTACGCCATTCACCCAGTAGGAAATGCAAACTCTGTGTTGGCAAAAGCTGCACTTTCGGCCCTGTCTGGTCGGGAAGCCTTCTACTTCCTGAGCCCGGGGGGCTATGTTGGGGAAGTCTCCGTTGTCCGGTTTGGATTGGGATTGGTGAATTCTCTGGTATTGCTGCTGCTGATGCTGGCCGGGGTGCGCATCTGCCATGTCGGCGTTTCATACGAGCGCCTGGGGGTGCGGCAGAAAATCTTGCTCAAGCTCCGCAGGCGTTTGCTCTATCGGCACATCGTCCGGGATCGGGAAAGTGCTGAATATGCGCGGTCCATCGGATTGCACATCGATGGTATCATGCCCGATCTGGCGTTCGGGGCATTGGGGATCCTCGGCGAACCGGTCGGGCCCAGACCCTATGTCGCCCTGTCCTTCCGCGTCGATCAGTCTGCCTGCCTGCAAGCCCGGATTGTCGCATTTGTGCAAGAACTGGATGCAACCCTTCCAAAGTCGGTTCCTGTCAAGCTTATTTGCCAAGTTGAGCGCGACGCGCCTTTTTTGAGGCGCTTGGAAAAGATGTTTTCCGACAGGGAAATCACCTATGCCGAGGTTTTCGAGACCATTGATACCTGCTTTCAAAACTATGACGATGTCGGTTTCATCGTCTCGAACCGCTTGCACGCGCTGCTGATGGGTACGGTGCGCGGGGCAATCCCTATTGCGTTGGTGCGGCCTGAATTGAACGCTAAAATATACGGTGTGTTCGATGCCATGGATGCCTCGGATTGTATCGTTCAGTTGTCTCCGGACGCAGTAAAAACGGTGGGAAGCAGGATCGTTTCCGGACTGTCGAAGCCTATAGATGTTCAGGGGCAAAAGGCCATGTTGCGCGATGTCTTCCGTGACATATTTCAATCCGCTGCAGAATTGGAAATATAGTTATGTTTTATTCTGTAGTTATTCCTGTATATAACAGAGCAGACACGATTATTGATGTTCTTTTGAGTGTAAAATCGCAGGATTTTCAGGATTATGAGTGTATCATTGTCGATGATGGTTCAAGCGACTACGACACGCTGACCAAGGTTGTCGACGGATTGCATGACGGCAGATTTATGCTTCTTCGTCAGGCGAACCAAGGTGGCGGGGCTGCACGTAATCGCGGCATCAGCGCGGCCAGAGGCGAGTGGATTGCGTTTCTCGATTCAGACGATAAATTCTTGCCGGGAAAGCTCTCGGCCATGCGGGATGCAATCCTGACCCATTCGCAGGTCGATGTCCTGTCGCATTATGCGCGAGTGATACGCGATAGCCATACCCAGATCAACAGGCCATCTCGTCCTATCCGCATCGGCGAAAGCGTCGTGGAATTCATGTTTGCGCACCGGGAATTCATGCAGACTTCCACGCTTGTGGTTCGAAAATCGCTTGCGCAATTTGTGCTTTTTGATCCAAAATTGCGCAAGGCACAGGATGTCGACTTCCTTATTCGGCTTGAACGAGCAGGTGGCAAGGTACATTTTGTCGATGGCGTCTATTCTATATGGAACGATCTTCCGGTGGAGGGCCGTATTGGGGCGCCCCGCAAGCCGGATGTGGTCCTGGCCTGGTACAAAAATCAGAAATATTTTTTCACCTCCGATATGCAGCGTGCATTCGAGGCGACCTATCTTGCCTATGAACTCTCGAAAAAACGCCCCCTTTACGCGATTTTCTTGATTCTGAGGGCTCGCGCGGCCGGATCGATCGGATGGAAGACATCCCTGATCGCACTGATGAGATCCTTGCTGCCGGGGGCAATCTATCGCTATGTCGTGAATTACGCCATTCGATCAAAGCGGCGTTCTGCGTGACTCTGAGTTCTCCTGCTTGGGCGCGCCCGGACAGGAGAGCGGTGATTGCAAGGTTGCGGTGGCCATCAGGCCTTTCTCACCTCGTCCTTGAGGTCGCCCATCAATGTGGCAAATCGCTTTTCGACAAAGATACGGGCTTTGCGGGCTTTGTGTTTCCAGACATCAGGATGTTTTGCCATATCCAGAACCGCAGGGACGATTTTCGGCCGGTCTTCGGGCTTGTCGATATCGAACAGCCAGTCGCCCAAGCCAATATCGTCCCACATATATCCTTTCTGACCCTGCTCCTTGAAACGGCATACAATTGCGGGAACATCGTTATTTATGCATAAGATGGGACTGTGCATTTCGTTTCCAAAGAGACCAGCACTCCTGCTGAAAACGCTGATCGCCTCGTCTGGGAGCCAAAACTGTTCGCGCAAAACGACACGTTTCTTTATGTTGTCAGGAAGCGGGTTGTAGAGGGTCTCTCGACCCAGTTCGATCTGGCTCAAATCTTCCGGACAGATCAATATCTTCATATCGGTTTGCCTGATCACCTCGATGATCGCTTCCAGCAAATATTGCTGATCCGGGATTTTGTACGCCTGGTCAATTTTCTCCTTCTCTAAATTGACAGGATCGTTGCGCATTTTCCAAAAGGGTGACCAGCGCCACCTTGGGATCACGCACAGGAATTTGCCTTCCTCAAGCTTGCTTTGATCCAAGAAGGCCTGCGCCTTTTTGTCGTTGGTCAACCCGCGTACGCCAAAGGCGGTGTCAAGTCCAAGCTTGACGATCTTGGGGTCGGCACCTAACTCAAGTGCATATTTCAATGAATGAGAATCTCGGAAGTAGCAGAATGCCGACTCGTTGACCCGGTCCATAAAGCCGGGCGCATCAGAATTGATCGATATTCCAAAAATTCCAAACGGCTTACCGGTATCCGTCTTCCATTCAATCATCTTCTTTTGAAGGATGTCGGCTCCGGAGCCATTGATCAGTATGTCGCAATCCTGCTTGGCTTGTTCCAGTGCCTTTTTCGACGTAACGAGCGGAACGTCAGGATAGGTTTTGCGTATCAGTTCCTTCACACCATTCTGCGTATTCGCCGGCCACCAGCGCACCTCGCAATGCGGCATATACTTCCGTGCAAGATGTATGAACCCAAAAGGATGTGCAATATCGCCAATATTAACGCTTGTCCAAGAATTAAGAAGAAGTATCTTTGGGTTACTTTTGGCGGTCGCAGTGCAAACTGTCGCGGCTAGCGCCATGAATGCCAATACTTCGCGTCGTGAAAAATGCATGTGGTGTCCCTGAATTTTCCTTGCCGGGTGCAAGGTCATGTTTTGTATATGTCAGTCGGGTTAATTCGCTGGCGCGAAGATATTTACACTGCCAGACCTGTACCAGCAGTTTGCCAGAAGGCGGATTGTTCCTATTTTGGGGCGAGTATGACAATTTCCCATGGCTGAGATCGACATTCTGTCATGGCGAATTGCCGTCGGCGCTAGCCATCATTTACGGTGGAAGGGTAACGTTACCGAAACGGGCAGGGACAAGATGATCACGCTCGGCATTTTCCGCAACTTGTTGACTTCACAAAAAAATCCACCATTTCAGACCAAATGTCCTTCCGAATTTGTCTTGCGACATCCCGTTGACGGAGCTGATAGACCGTGGATACAAATTAAGACATTTTTTGGATGAAATCATATATATTTCTGCCTATCCGTTTCCGTGTCGTTGTTGCAAATGGTTGATTACATGAAGCGCTACTTTCTGTTCGGTTTTCCAGTTGATGCCTTTGTAAAGCACAGTTTACTTTGCTTCATTACTGAATGTATCGAGAGTGGGCAGCGAACGGTCATTGCGAACCTGAATTTGCACGCTCTCTACTGTTTGTTGAAATATCCCGACATGCAACGACTGCTTCAGCGTCACAGCACGAAAGTGCATGTAGATGGAATGCCAATTGTCTGGTTGTTGCGCGCTCAGGGGGAGGATGCAACGGCGGACATGCGTCTTACCTATCTCGGTTGGGCGGAAGATATGATTGCACTTGCGCACCAGAATGCGTGGAAGGTCGCCTATCTCGGTTCGACACCGGACATTTGCGAAAAGGGCGTTCGATATCACCACGATAAATATCCGGGTTTGATCCTGCGAGGCTGGGATGGCTATTTCGACATGGCGGACAATTCTCCCGGTTCACGCAAGGCCGAGATCATCCGCGAGATTAACGAGATGTCACCTGATATTTTGATTGTCGGAATGGGCATGCCTCGCCAAGAAGCCTTTCTGCAGGAAAATTATGACTCCATGAATTTCAGGGTTGGCCTGTGTTCAGGTGCTTTTTTCGAATATTATGTTGGAGGGCAGGCCATGCCTCCGAGAGTTTGGGGCAATCTTGGGCTGGAGTGGCTGTACAGATTGCTGAAAAATCCGCGCAGATATGCCCATCGATATTTGGTCGAGCCTTGGCTTATCGCATTTTTGCTGGTGAAACGTCGCTTTCAAAAGCCATTGTGAGTGGCTTATTCCTCAAACGCCGGGCGCGTCGCTGCCGCATCGTCCATACCATCCCCCAAAAAGCAAATCAGAGGAAAGGTACAGATTCGGCAAATCAGGCGTTTGTTACCTCCTCATTCACCCGATTGCCGCACCAAGACGGCTCGTTTCCGTTGCGCGCGCGCGGCATCCGGGCTAGGTCTCCTGACATGTTCGTCTATCAGGGGACCTGACCGCGTATGGATGACAAGGATCTGGCGTTGCTGGCGGCTTTGCAGTCGAATGCGCGGCTGACGTCGATTGAACTTGCCGAGAAGGTGCATCTGTCGCCTTCGCCGGTGCAGCGACGGCAGAAGCAGTTGGAGCGCGACGGCATCATCCAGTCCTATGTGACACTGCTCGACCAGGAAAAGCTGGGGCTGAAGGTCAGTGTCTTCGTCTCGGTGCAGTTGGTCAGCCAGGATGACGAGAACATCTCCTCCTTCGAGGCGGAAATCGCCCGGGTGCCGCAGGTGATGGAATGCTACCTGATGACCGGCGATTACGATTATCTGCTGCGCGTCGTCACCCATGATCTCAACGAGTTCGAGGAATTGCTGCGCTCGCGGCTGATCAAGATGAAGCAGGTGAAATCGATCCGCTCCAGTTCGGCGCTGCGCCGTGTCGTCTACCGCACGGCGCTGCCTCTATAACGCGAGACCCCGTTACATGTGCAGCCCATGGCCAAGTGCTGCCATGGCGGCTTCCGGAAAAGCTTCCGACAGCGTCGGATGGGCGTGGATCGTGCCGGCGATATCTTCAAGCCGTGCCCCCATCTCGATGGCGAGCGCGAAGGCTGCCGACAGTTCCGACACATGGCTGCCGACCGCCTCGATGCCGAGCACCAGATGGTTGTCGGCGCGGGCCGTCACCCGCACGAAGCCATCCTCGGCCCCGAGCGTCATCGCCCGGCCATTGGCGGCAAAGGGGAACTGGCCGGTGACAATCTCGATCCCGCGGCCCCTGGCCTCATCGGGGGAAAGACCGGCGCTGACGATTTCCGGGGCGGAAAAGCAGACCGCCGGAATGACCCGCTTGTCGAAGCTGCGTCGCTTGCCCGCGATCAGTTCGGCAACCATTTCGCCCTCAGCCATCGCGCGGTGCGCCAGCATCGGTTCGCCCGTCACGTCGCCGATGGCATAGATGCCATGCATGGAGGTGCGGCAGCGATCATCGATGCGAATATACGGCCCGGCCATGGCAAGCTCCAGTTCGTCGCGGCCCCAGTTTTCGGTTTGCGGCTTGCGTCCGACGGAGACAAGGATCTTGTCCGCCTCGATCCGTCTTTCCCGACCATCCGGCCCCTCGACCAGAATGCCGGTGCCCTCACCGGCGGGGCCGCGCAGCCGGGTCCGGGTTAGGACCGTCACACCGAGCTGGGCGAGCTGCTTTTCGACCGGTCTGGTGAGCGCGGCATCGTAAAGCGGCAGGATCTTGTCCTGCGCCTCGATCATCGTGACCTTCGACCCGAGCCTTGCAAAGGCCGTGCCCAGTTCGACGCCGATATAGCCGGCCCCGATCACGGCGAGTGAAGCCGGTACGCTGGACAGCGAAAGCGCCTGCGTGGAGGACAGCACGTTGCCGCCGAAGGGCAGGATTGGCAGTTCGACCGGCACCGAACCGGTGGCGATGATGACATTTTCGGTGCGGATCACCTGCGTGCCGGTCTCGGTCTCGACGCTGACCGTCTTGCCGTCGCGGAACCGCGCCTTGCCGACCACGGTCTTCACGCCCGCCTTCTTCAGCAAGCCGGAAACGCCCGTTGACAGGCGCTGGGTGATGGCATTCTTCCAGCTCTGGGTCCGGGCGAAATCGAGCCCGGGCTGGCTGACCGAAAGACCATAGGCCGAGGGCTTGCCGGCCAGTGCCGTGGCATGGGCAAAATCTTCCGCCGCATGGATGAGGGCCTTCGACGGGATGCAGCCGATATTGAGGCAGGTGCCGCCGGGCTTTGCCGTTTCGACGATCACCGTATCAAGGCCGAGCTGGCCGGCGCGGATCGCCGCCACATAGCCGCCAGGGCCTGCACCGATCACCAGGAGCTTGCAATGGATCTCTTTCATCTCAATCCTCGACGAAAATCAGGGCAGGGGTTTCCAGAAGGCTCTTGATCCGCTGGACGAAGGTGGCCGCATCGTGGCCGTCGATCACCCGGTGGTCGAAGCTCGACGACAGGTTCATCATCTTGCGCGGCACGAATTGCGTGCCATCCCAGTGCGGACGCATGGCGATCTTGTTGACGCCGATGATGGCGACCTCGGGATGGTTGATCACCGGGGTCGAGACGATCCCGCCGAGCGCGCCCAGCGAGGAAATGGTGATGGTCGAGCCCGACAGTTCCTCGCGCAGCGCCGTGCCGGTGCGGGCGGCTTCGCTGAGCCGGACGATTTCGCGGGCGCAGTCATGGATGTCGCGGGCTTCCGCATGGCGGATCACCGGTACCATCAGGCCGGAAGGAGTCTGGGCGGCAATGCCGATATGGACGCCGCCGGACTGGCGGATGATGCCTGCCTCGTCGTCAAAGGTGGAGTTCAACACCGGCTGGTGGGCGATGGCCTTGACCAGCGCCCGCATCAGGAAGGGCAGCACGGTCAGCTTGGTCCGGCCCGGTTTCAGCGACCGGTTCATTGCCGCGCGGAGCTCCTCAAGTGCGGTCAGGTCCACTTCCTCGACATAGGTAATGTGCGGAATGCGGGATTTGGCGAGACTCATCTTCTCCGCGATCCGGCGGCGCAGGCCGACCATGCGGATTTCGGTGATCGAAAGATCCGGCTGCAGTCCGCCCGACGCGGGGGCGGCAAGCGGCCCGCGATTAAGGAAGAGATCGAGATCCTCATGGGTGATCCGGTCGGCAGGTCCCGATCCCGCCACCTGGCGCAGGTCGATCCCGGCTTCGCGGGCCCGCAGCCGGACGGCCGGCGAGGCGAGCGGCTTTTCACCCTCGCGGCGCGGCGCGCCTATCGGAGCCGTGTTACGGGGGGCAGCGATACGGGGGGAGGCAGCCACCGGCGCGGACGAGGGGGCCGCGACCGGCTTTTGCGTTACCATCCGTTCCGGCGCGGCCTCGGCAGGCTTTGTTGCCGGCCTTTCCGGGGCTTCGGTCCCGGTGCTCTGCTCTTCGCCATCTTCCCCGGCAAATTCGATCTTCAGGATCGGCGTGCCGACGGCAACAATGTCGCCCATGGCGGCGCCGCGCCAGATCACCTTGCCGTCGACCGGCGAGGGAATTTCGACCGTTGCCTTGCCGGTCATCACGGCGGCGAGCACGTCGTCCTCGCGGACGATATCACCCTCGCTGACATGCCATTCGACGATTTCGGCTTCCGCCACGCCTTCGCCGACATCGGGAAGTTTCACCACATGTATCGGCATTTCAGGCCTCCATCAGGTCGGCAAGCGCCTGGCCAATGCGGGCCGGGCCGGGGAAATAGTCCCATTCCTGGGCATGCGGATAGGGCGTGTCCCAGCCCGCGACACGGACTACCGGCGCTTCGAGGTGATAGAAGCAATGTTCCTGCACAAGTGCGGTGAGTTCTGCGCCGAAGCCGGATGTCAGGGTCGCCTCATGCACCACCATGCAGCGCCCGGTCTTTTCCACCGACCGGGTGATCGCCTCGAGATCGAGCGGCATAAGGGTGCGGAGATCGATGACTTCGGCATCAATGCCGGTCTCTTGCGCGGCCGCAATCGCCACATGCACCATGGTGCCATAGGCAAGGATGGTGACGGCAGATCCGGCACGCGCAATCGCCGCCTTTCCAAGCGGCACGCTATAGTGCCCTTCCGGCACTTCCGCCGCGGGATGGCCCGCCCAGGGCGTGACGGGCCGGTCGTGATGGCCGTCGAACGGGCCATTATAGAGGCGCTTCGGCTCAAGGAAGATCACCGGGTCGGGGTCTTCGATGGCGGAGATCAGCAGGCCCTTGGCATCATGCGGATTGGAGGGCATCGCCACCTTCAGCCCGCAGACATGGGTAAACAGTGCTTCCGGGCTCTGGCTGTGGGTCTGGCCGCCGAAAATCCCGCCGCCGGTTGGCATCCGCACCACCATCGGGCAGGTGAACTGGTTGTTGGAGCGGTTGCGCAGGCGGGCGGCTTCCTGGGTCAGCTGGTCATAGGCCGGAAACATGTAATCGGCGAACTGGATCTCGACGCAGGGTTTCAGCCCGTAAGCCGCCATGCCGATGGCGGCACCGACGATGCCGGCCTCGGAAATCGGCGTGTCGAAACAGCGGGTCTTGCCATATTTCTGCTGGAGCCCCTGGGTGCAGCGGAACACGCCGCCGAAATAGCCGACATCCTCGCCGAAAACGACGACGGCATCGTCCCGTCCCATCGAAATGTCGATGGCGCTGCGGATGGCTTCGATCATGGTCATGCGGGGCATCGGCTCACACTCCTGCCTGCTGGCGCTGGCGTTTCAGATGCGGCGGCATTTCCGCATAGACATCCTCGAACATGTCGCGCATCGACGGCTTGCCGCCCGCATGCAGGGTGCCATGCTTTTCGGCTTCCTTCTGGGCCGAGACCACCTGGTCGCGAATTTCCGCCTCCATCTGCTTGTGGCGCTCCTCGCTCCAGAGACCGCGGCGGATCAGGTGATGCTTCAGGCGGAGGATCGGATCGCCCATCGGCCAGGCATCGGATTCCTCCTTGGGCCGGTAGGCGGAGGGATCGTCGGAGGTGGAATGGGCCCCGGCGCGATAGGTGACATGCTCGATCAGCGTCGGCCCGCCATTCGCACGGGCGCGATTGGCCGCCCATTGCGAGACCGCGTGGACCGCCAGGTAATCATTGCCATCGACGCGCAGCGCCGGAATGCCGAAGCCTAGCCCGCGCGCGGCAAAGGTGCCGGAACCGCCGCGCGCCATGCCCTGAAAGGTCGAGATCGCCCATTGATTGTTGACGATGTTGAGGATCACGGGCGCGCGATAGGTGGAGGCAAATACCAGGGCGGCGTGGAAATCGGAGGCTGCGGTCGAGCCGTCGCCGATCCAACCAGCAGCAATTTCGGTGCCTTGCCGGATGGCCGAGGCCATCGCCCAGCCGACCGCCTGAATATACTGGGTGCCGAGATTGCCGGAAATCGAGAAAAAGCCATGGCTGCGGGCAGAATAGAGCACCGGCAGCTGGCGGCCCTTCAGCGGATCGGCATCGTTGGAAAAGATCTGGTTCATCATCTCGACCATCGGATAGCCGCCGGCAATCAGCAGGCCTGCCTGCCGGTAGGTCGGAAAGTTCATGTCGCCCGGCTTCAGCGCCCGCTGGAAGGCGCAGGAGATCGCCTCCTCGCCGAGATGCTGCATGTAGAAGGAGGTCTTGCCCTGGCGCTGCGCCATTACCATGCGCTGGTCGAAGATCCGGAGCGTCATCATGTAGCGCAGGCCGTCGATCACGTCCTGATCGGAAAGCGAACCCGCCCAGGGACCGACCGCCTCGCCGTCCGGGTTCATCACCCGGATGACCGAATAGGCGAGATCGCGCATGTCCTCGGCCTTTGCATCTTCCGCCGGGCGGCGGACGGATCCGGCTTCGGGAATCGCCACGCCGGAAAAATCGGGTTTGCCGCCGGGGCGGACTTCCGGTTCCGGCACATGCAGGCTCAGGCTGTCGGGCATGGTGTCTCCTCCTCGGATCGCGTCAACCGGGTCAACGGGCAGTCATGCGGATTGCGCCGTCGAGCCGGATGACCGAGCCGTTCAGCATGGTGTTTTCAATGATTTCGGCGGCAAGCCGGGCATATTCGCGGGGGTGGCCGAGACGGTTCGGAAAGGGAACGGAAGCCCCGAGCGCCTGCTGCACATGATCAGGAAAACCGGCCATCATCGGCGTTTCGAAAATGCCCGGTGCTATCGTCATCATCCGGATGCCCGACGAGGCAAGCTCGCGGGCAATCGGCAGGGTCATTCCGGCAACCGCTGCCTTGGAGGCGGCATAGGCGGCCTGGCCGATCTGGCCTTCGAAGGCGGCAACGCTCGCGGTCGAAATCAGCACGCCGCGCTCGTTGTCCTCAAGCGGATCATTGCCTGCCATCAGCGCCGCCGCATGCCGGATGATGTTGAAGGTGCCGGTGACATTGATCGACAGCGCCCGCTCGAAACTTGACAGCGCATGCAGGCCCTTTCGGCCCACAACCTTCTCCGAAGGCGCGATTCCGGCGCAGCAGATCGCCCCGCGCAACGGGCCGAAAGCCTCGACGGCCCCGCGAAGCGCATCGCCTGCGGCCTGGTCGTCGGTTACATCCAGCCGGGCGAAACGACTGTGAGGGCCGAGTTCCGTAACAAGGGTTGACCCCTGTTCGGCATTGAGATCGGCCAGCGTGACGCACGCGCCGCGCTCGACCAGCAGCCGGGCCGTGGCGGCCCCAAGACCGGAGGCGGCACCCGTGACAAAGAAATGCGAGCCGGTGATCTGCATCAGGTCCTCACACCAGTTCGAGCGCGATGGCGGTGGCCTCGCCGCCACCGATGCAGAGCGAGGCAATGCCGCGCCGTGCGTTTTGGGCCCGCATCGCATGCAGGAGGGTCACGACGATACGGGCGCCGGAGGCTCCGATCGGGTGGCCGAGCGCGCAAGCTCCGCCATGGATATTGACCCGCTCGGGGTCAAGCCCGAGATCGTGAATGGCAATCATCGCCACAACCGCAAAGGCCTCGTTGATTTCCCAGAGATCGACATCGCCGCTCGTCCAGCCGAGGCTTTCAAGCAGCGCCGAGATCGCGCCGACGGGGGCGGTGGTGAACAGGGCAGGGGCGCGGGCATGGCCGGAATGGCCGACGATGCGCACCAGCGGCACGAGGCCGCGGGCGCTGGCCTCGCTTTCGCGCATCAGCAGCAATGCGGCCGCACCATCGGAAATCGAGGAGGAATTGGCCGCCGTCACCGTGCCGCCCGGGCGGAAGGCGGCTTTCAGCGTCGGGATCCTGGCAGGATTTGCCTTCGACGGCTGCTCGTCCCGCGCCAGCGCGACCGCGTTGCGCCCTTCCCCGTGGCTGACAGCAACGATTTCGCGATGAAAGGCCCCCGATGCCTCCGCATCCACAGCCCGTTGCAGCGAGCGCAGGGCATAGGTGTCCTGATCTTCCCGGCTGAAACCATACTGCCCGGCAATATCTTCGGCATAGCTGCCCATCAGGCGACCGGAGGCGGCATCTTCCAGACCATCGAGGAACATGTGGTCCTTGAGCTCAGCATGGCCGAGCCGCGCGCCGCCACGGGTTTTCAGCGAGAGATAGGGGGCATTGCTCATCGATTCCATGCCACCGGCAAGGGTGATCCGGCTGCTTCCGGCAAGCAGTCCGTCATGGGCGAGCATCAGCGCCTTCATGCCGGAACCGCAGACCTTGGAGACGGTGGTGGCCGGTGTCGCCTCGCCAAGCCCGCCCTTCAGGGCCGCCTGCCGGGCCGGGTTCTGGCCAAGCCCGGCAGAAAGCACGTTGCCCATGAAAATCTCGTCGACATCGCGGAAGACATCCCTTGCGTCGGCGGTATCAAGACCGGATTGCGCCAGTGCGCCCCTGACGGCGATGGCTCCAAGCTCAGGGGCAGAGAGCGGGGAAAGTGCGCCCTGAAATGCGCCGATCGGCGTACGGGTCGCGGCGACAATGACGACGGGATCTGTCGAGGGGGATCGCAGGACACTCATCGGCGTCCTCCCGCACTGCGGGCGCTGGCTGATCGGCCCGCCGGGCGCAAGCCCCCTGCAAGCCAGAGGCCAAGAGTGTCACGAGACTGCATCGCCGTTCCTCCCGAGTTGAGCGAGACCAGGATCATAGCGCGACTATGTCAGGCGAATCTCGTCTAAGTCGGGCCGGAAAGAAAGCGATTTCGCAGATACTCTGCGTTGCAAGCGACAAAAACGCCGATTTCAGTCGAAAAGCCGAAATGGAGTGGCTGGAAACCGCGTGAGGTCACGGCTGCAATCAGGACAGGAAAGCGGCAATGCCGATGGCGGCAGCTCGGCCTGTTGCGAGGCAGGCGGTCAGCAGATAGCCGCCGGTCGGCGCTTCCCAGTCGATCATTTCGCCTGCGACGAACAGGCCCGGACGGGTTGCCAGCATGTAATTGCCGTCGATCTCTTCCCACCGGATACCGCCCGCCGATGAAATGGCCTCCGTAAGCGGGCGTGGTCTTTCCAGCACCAGCGGCAGAGCCTTGATCAGGGCTGCAAGCTCCATTTGCGTTGCCGTCTGGCAGGCGGGATGGCATTCCCGCAGCAGCGCGACCTTTGCCGCATCGAGACCGCCGCCTTTGCGGAGGCGGTTCGAGAAGGACAGTTTCGCCTTCTGGCGGGCAAGTTCCGAGGCCAGCCGGTCAATCGATCTGCCGGGCGCAAGATCGAGCGTCAGTGTGGCACGCCCGCTCTCGGCGATCTCCTCGCGAAGGGCGGCGGCGTGGGCGTAGATCAGGCTTCCCTCAATGCCGGTGGAACTGATGACGAATTCGCCCTGGATGCTGCCCGCAGCGCTTGTGGCCACCACCGACTTGACCGGCGCACCGGCGAAGTGCTCCGCGACATAGGGGCTCCAGGAGCGGTCAAAGCCGCAATTGGCGGGGACCAGCGGGGAGATGGACAGGCCTTGACGTGCAAGAGGTTCGACCCAGCCGCCATCCGAGCCGAGTCTCGGCCAGCTGCCGCCGCCAAAGGCGAGCAGTGCGGCGTCCGTCTGCACATGGATGATGCCTTCGGGGGTCTCCACCCGATGCCGCGTCCCGTCGGGGCCCAGCCATTTGTGCCGGACATGGATGGTGACGCCCTGCGCCTTCAGGCGTTGCAGCCACTGGCGCAGCAGCGGCGATGCCTTCATTGCCCTGGGAAATACCCGGCCCGATGTGCCGGTAAAGGTCTCGGCCCCCAGTCCGTCCGCCCATTTGCGCAGGGCATCCGGCGGGAAAGCGTCGAGGGCTGCGGCAAGCCGGGCGCTTGCCGCCCCGAATCGGTTGCGAAACCGGTCAAAATCCTCGCCATGGGTGAGGTTGAGGCCCGACTTGCCCGCCAACAGGAATTTGCGCCCGACGGTCGGCATCGCCTCGTAAAGCGTCACGGCATGGCCAAGGCCAGACAAGGTTTCGGCGGCCATCAGCCCCGAGGGCCCGCCGCCGAAAATCGCAATCGACTGTTTCTTCATGCCCGCATTCTATGCCGGGCCTGCCGGCGACAAAAGCCTATTCGTGATAGTAGCCGGTATAGGCATTGTAGGAGGTCAGCTTGCTGCGGTCCTGCTGGTTGAGGATGGTGATGATTTCCGCCTCGGGATTCTTGTTTTCGCGCAGCGCGGCAATGGCGCGCTTGGCGCTCGACTGCGGCGTGCTTGCCCATTTCACCACGAAGACGACCATGTCGGCCTGGCGGGCGAGATAGAGACCATCGACGACCGGTTCGACCGGCGGCGTATCGAGCACGATATAATCAAAATGCTTGCGGGCGCTGATCAGAAGCCGGCTCATCTTCTCGCTCATCACCAGCTCGTCGGTCGCCATGTTGCTGCGCCCACCGCCAACCAGCACAGTCAGATTGGAGAGCGGGTCACGGGTGGTCAGCGACGGCAGGCCGGAGGTGCCGATCCCTTCCTTGAGGTAGTTCAGGAAATCCGGGTTCGGCTCGAGGTTCAGGTGCTTGTTGATGCTTGGCTTGCGCAGGTCGCAGTCGATCAGCAGCGTGCGTTGGCCAGTCAGGGCATAGGCGCGCGCCACTGACAGCGCCACGGTTGATTTGCCTTCGTTCGGCAGCGCCGAGCTTACCATGATTACCCGGCCCTTCGGACCGTCCCCCTTGGGGGCGGCGAGCTTGCGGCGTTCGTTCTGGTCGAGCGCGAGGCGCAGCCTGCGGATCGATTCGCTGAACTGGGAAAGCGGCGCATTGACCATCAGGTCGGAAATGCTCTTGTAGCCGCCAGCCTTCGACAATTCGTCATTGCCGGACTGGCGGGGGGCCACGGTGGAAAGCTGGGTGCGCAGCACGGCTTCCACCTGCGATTCGCTGACGAAACCGCCGATGAAATATTCCCGCAGGACGGCGAGCGCCATGCCGAGACCGAGGGCCGCGACCAGCGCAACACCGAGAATCAGCGGCTTGTTGGGGAAGGAGGTATCGGTTGGGGCCAGGGCGGAAGACACGACACGGCTGTCTGGCAATTGCAGATCGGTCTGGGCATCCAGATCCTGAAGCCGCTGCAGCAGGTTCTGGTACTGGTTGCGGGCAATTTCAGCCGATTTCTGCAGGCTGTAGATTTCCGTCAGCACCTGCGGCGGCAGGTTGCTCTTCAGTACGGTCGAGCGGATTTCCTGGCGCAGCGCATCGCCGCGCTCCTGGTAACCGCTGACGGTCTTCTGCAGGTCGCCGAGACCGGCTTCCGCCTGGGCCTGGAATGTCGCATTCACCTTGTCGAGTTCGGCGCGCAAATCAACCGCAGTGGGCGAACCATCACCGGCACTGGCGATTTTCTTGCTGAGATCGGAGCGCTGCTTTTGCAGTTCCGCCAGCGCATCCGAGCCGAGAGAGGTCGCCATCTGGTCGAAGTCCTGCGACAGAACGGCGTGACGGGCGGCATCCAGACGGTTGAGTTCGGCCACCTGCGACTGGGAGATCTTGTCAAGCTGGGTGCGCAGATCGCCGATAGCCAGATTGCCGCCTGCCTGTTCCTGAATACGGGTCAGGTTCTGGTCGAGGTAGGAATCAAAGCTCTTCTCGTTTTCCGCAATGGTCGCATTGGCGGCGGTAACCCGCTTTTGCAGGGTGTCGCGCGCAATCAGGGTGCTGGATACCTTGGAGCCGATCTGCTCGCGGATATAGGCATCCGTCAGGGCATTGACCAGGCGCGCCGCCTTTTCCGGATCCTGTGACTGGACGCCAACGGAAATCAGATAGGTCAGGCCGTTGCGCTTGATCGAAATGGCCGTTTCGAAATTCTTGATGACGCGGGTCAGCAGGGCATCGCCATCGGGCGCAGGCGACACCGGCAGGCGCAGCATGGTGAAAATCTTGTCCTTGAGGCCAACCTTGACGCCAAATTCGGTATCGGTGACCAGGTTCTGATCCTTGATCACGCCGACAAGGACGCGTTCGGATTTCAGGATCTCGACTTCACTTTCAACCCGCGCATTGTCGGTGGTGGAGTTCGGGGAACCATTTCCGGTATCGAGAAGGTTCTTGTCCTTGGTATCCACAAGAACCAGTGCCGTTGCCGTATAGCGCGGGGTTACCGAGAAAACACCAATGGAAACGATCGCAATGACAGCCAATACTGTCGACAGCACCAACCACAGCTGACGGCGAATAATACCCAGTATCGCCTTCAGGTCAATTTCAGCATCCATGTTCAAACGATCCGTATTTGTAAACCCGCCTCAGCGGATAGTGTTCAGCTTTGGCACTTGCAGTTAAGTCCGCTTCTACCACAAAATGTTCTGTTAACAATCGTGATGCAGAAACATCATTAATCGCTGGCGATAACGCTGATTTCACCTGTTTTCTTTATCTTGACGGCGGAGAGCATGCCCGTTGCGTAGGAACCCGTATCCACATTGATGCGGAACGGATGGATCTCGACGGCGGGCACTGGTGTATGACCATGCACAACCAGAGGTCCCGGGCCGTCGCCGTTGTCTTGCGGGCGCTTCCACAGGAGCACGCTATCCTTCTGGTCTTTCAGGTCAATGGCAGAATCTATTCCGGCGTGCACCATGCATATATCTGCAACCGAAATCAGCGATGGCAGGCTTTCCAGAAAGGTGATGTGCTCTTCCGGAATATGGGCTTTCAGAACATGCTCGAACCCGCGCCGGTTTTCAGGAAAGGTGTAGATGCCGTAGGAGTTCAGCGTCTGGGTGCCGCCAAACCGCAACCATTCATGATCGCCATGGGGATGACGCAGAAAATCCAGCATCACATCTTCGTGATTCCCGGCCAGATGGTGCGTGGCAATGCCGTGTTTCGACCGCATGGAGATGTGATCGAGCACTCCGGCGGAATCAGGTCCACGATCCACATAATCTCCGAGCATGAAAAGGTGTTTGTCGCCGGTCTCGGCTGCCGCATCCGCGACGATTTTCGCTTCCAGCCGGAGGAGTTGGTCCAGACATCCGTGGATATCGCCGATGGCATAGATCACGTCGGGCCTGATATTGAGAAACAGCTTTTGCCGGTCCTGATCCTGGCCGGATCCGCTGTTGCGGCTCCCAAACAGTTTTCGCAGCCGCGTCCACATCCTAGAGCTCCCCTTCGTTGCGCAACCGCATGGTAGCCCGGGCATATCCCGTGGCCATGACAGCGACGAAGACAAAGGTTACGGCTTCGATCTCGAGGCTGAAATCGACCAGGGAATGGAGCGCGCCGATGGTGATGATGCCGAAGGCGGCCAGAATGATGACATCGGCCTGCGGTGCCGACAGATAGGCTTTCAGCAGCCGGATGAGAACGATGACCGGGATCAGCAATGGCAGCGTGCCGAAGACAAGGCCATATTCCGACCAGTTTGCCAGATAGGTGTCATGCGCCTTGTCCCAGACGAAATCGATACTGACCGGGAAGTCGTGAAACAGCGGGTAGACATATTCAAAACTGTTGCCGCCAAAACCGGTCCAGGGCCGCATCCGGATCATCTGGAGCACCTGCCGGTAGATTTCCAGACGGACATTGGCATCGCCCTCGGCAGAGCCCAGCCGGTCGACGAGGGTCTGGCCATGAAGGGCCAGCAGCAAGCCGGCAGCCGTCACCATGGCACCGGCGATCAGCCATCCCGTGCGCCCGGTCGTCCCTTTCGGGGCCTTGAGGAAGGCGAACAGGGTGACCACCACCATGCCGGCAAACGCCACGCCGGTTCCCATTCTGGAATTGGTGGCAAAAAGGGTGACAACCAGCACCAGCCAGCCAATGAGGATCTGGATCACGCCGCCGCGCCCGGTATAGGCGTCAAGCCTCGATACCTTCGGATCGCTGGCACGCGCCGGGAACAGTGTTCGCTCAAAGATCATGCTGAGGCCGATGACCGTGCCGAAGGCGAGGTAGGTCGCAAAGCTGTTGCGGTTGACAAAGCCGCCGGTGGCCGAACCGATATAGGTCCATTTCGTAATGCCAAGCAGCGTGTCGCCGAATTCGAAACGGAAAATCAGACCGATGACCGCCTGGGTCACGGTAATCCAGTAGAGGATCGTGATGAATTTATGCGCACGGCTTCGATTGGCCGCGAGTTGCAGGACCAGGTAGAACAGCAGGCCATAGGAAAGCCAGCGCACCAGGGCAAGCCATGTATCGCCGGGTGCAAGACTGATTGAGCGGCTGGCAAGCGCCAGTCCCGGCGCGGTCAGGGTCGAGACCGGCGACAGATACCCACCGAGCGGCAGCAGCTGGACCGCCATGTAGATGGCCATGGCCGCAAAGCCTGCCAGCAGCAGGCGCACATCGCGGATCGGTATGCGGACGAATTCGCCGGCCCCGGTGATCCGAAGCACCCACCA
Organism: uncultured Gellertiella sp.; assembly: GCF_963457605.1. GTDB lineage: Bacteria > Pseudomonadota > Alphaproteobacteria > Rhizobiales > Rhizobiaceae > Gellertiella. The sequence continues at coordinate 1,581,176 of NZ_OY735139.1, read as the reverse complement.
GGTGGCGGTGGCGCCCAGGAATGCGGCCCAGAAAAACCAGAAAATCGGGCGGTTGCTCCCGAACAGCAGCGGGGAGACCGGGAAGACCAGGCTGAGGATCCAGACCACGCGATCCTGCACGGAGGAGCGGACTGACTTCGAGCTTCGAGTGCGGCGCATGGATTTCCCGGAGATTGTGAATTGATAGGCAACAGGCGTTGTTTAGCCGTTCCTTGCAAGCTTGCGAACATTGGCAAGGAAACGGCGCTGGTCGATGGCGGGCATCTTTTCGACAATGGAGACGATCTTGTCGCGAAACACCGGATCACTTTGATAGCGCGTTGCGAGAAAGCTGCTGCCCGCATAACTTCGGGCCAGTGTCTCCAGGTCCTGGTAATGGGATCTGGTGGCTTCCTCGTTCAGCCAGCCGGAGTTGTCTTCGCCAAGTTCGGCCCGGTCTTCTGCCTGCCATTGTTCCCGGGGGGCGGTCATTTGCGCCATCACCAGACTGGCGTTGAAGTCTTTCACATCCAGCAGCGCGATTTCGCTTCTTGCCCGGATATACCAGCCAAGGCTGAAACTCGGTTCGCGGGCGACGATGGCGGACGCTATGGCATGGCAGGTTTCGATGAAGGTCTTCTTGGTGGCATCCTGAAAACCCTCCGCAGCGATCCGTCGCAGACCATTGCGGCAGTCCATCATCACCAGATATTTTGAATAGGAGGAGGATCCGAAAAAACGGCTGCTTGTGTCAAATTCCCTGAAAAAATCTGCTCCCTGCGGCGAAGGCAGCAGAAAGGGGCGCGATTCCTCCAGAAGGCCAGCCAGGCTGCCGATACAAAAAACGGCCAGACAACCGGCCACCAAACGTCTTGCTGAAGTTTTCATCGTCGCTCACGGTTCACCCGGCGGACATGCCACCGGCAGACATGCAAAAGGGCCCCGGCGGGGCCCTTTCAGACAATGTGGCGGACTTAGTTTCCGCTGCCGGACTTCCCGCCATTCTGGTTGGCGCCGGCATTGTCGTTCAGCGCTGCCGTCTGGGTGGTGGGCTGACCGATGTTCGAAGCAATGTTCTGGGCCAGCTGCTGATCAGCCGGATCGTCATAGAGCGACGCTGCCTGCTGGATTGCAGCTGCGGCGCAAGCACCGCCAGCCTTGCTGCTGTAGGACGCGCTGCCGAGGCCGTTGATGAAGGAGGTCAGCGCCGAGCGCTTTGCATCGCCCGACAGCTTGGAAATCGAGGAAAGCTCGCTCGAGATGACGCTTCCAGCGCTTGCAGGATTGCTGTTGCATGCGCCACCGGCGTCCGCAAATGCGGAACTTGCACCGAACAGGGCGCCTGCGATTACGATGGCGGACAGGATCTTATTGGTCACCGGGGAACTCCTCACTTTTTCCATATTACTTTTCGTGTTTTGATTATTCGCACATAGTATTCAATTGTGCAATATCTTAACTCATAATTAAGTAAGATTTTCCCCCAAATGGGTTTATGGGCAAAATTACTTCCCGCAAACGGGGCTTCGGCTGGAGGAATCTGGTATGAAACTGGCGCGGATAGAGAGTCGTGTTGGTGTTTTGTGGTCCTTGCCAAGTGATGGATATAATTAAAATGCGATTTATATAGTTATAGAATTTGTTATGTAGTCATCATTGTTGGGAATTCTTCGCCATCAACGAATTTCGCCGACGGAAGCCGTCGGCGAATTCTCTCGAAAGCAGCGCAAAACTCAGGAATTGCGCCAGCGCAGGGGATTGGCACCGGAGACGGCAACCACGTGATAGGTCATCTGCTGGCGCTTGTAGACATAGCTCTTCAGATTATCGAGCACGAAATCGCCGGCACTGGTCTTGACGAACAGGACGGCATGGCCTTCGCCGCTGCGGGTCCGCACGACTGCGATTCGCAGGGCACCGGAAGGAATGCCAGCATGAATCAGGCGGCTGCGCTTGGTCAGTGCATAGTCTTCGCAGTCCCCGGCGCCCGGGTTCAGTGACCAGACATCGCCCCGGTCATGCACAGGACGGATGCTGGAATTGACCGAGCGGTTGACGGCGGCAATGGTGGCGAAAATCCGGGAATTGTAGCTCACCCTGGATTTTCCGTGGCCGGCGCGGCATTCGCGCGGGTTGTTCAGGCAGAACAGTTGGTAGGCGAGCGGCGTCAGGTGGGCAGAGCCAGCATCGCGATTGTAGGTGCTCTTGCGGCTGAGCGAGCCGAGGCCGAAAGCGTTGGCAGGGCTGATCGTTCCAATGGTGATGGTCGCGATCGCTGCAACAGCAAGCAGAATCTTCTTGAACATGGCTTTTGTCCCTGTGACATGACCGCTTTTCGCGGCTTTTTTGTTCATGATCCGAATTCATCTCGGAAAGGACAGGCGCTTCATGCCCGGGGTGTTGCCACTGCCCGCTGTGCCTCTTGAAGACAACATTACGGGACAAGCCTTGCGGCCCGGCTAAACGAATAGATACAATTTTACGGGAACACGATTTTCTTTGAAGCCGCTGTTGATTTGTCCGGGGTCCGTCCGGGAGCGCAGACGCGGGCGCGCGTCAAGGATATCCATGAGGATCTGCTGGCGATGTTCCGTTGGCCATATCGTGGAAGGTTGGAATTAGCGTGCCCATCTGTCAGGCGTTTTGCTTCAACCTGCTCTCCAGCACGGTGATAAAGGCCTGCGCCATGGCGGCAAGGGGACGGTGCCGGGAACGAATCAGGGATATTTCCACGGCGGGTGCCGGTTCAAAGGGCCGTATGACGATACCGTCGTGGCGGGGCGTGCCATCGAGCCCCAGAGGGCCGACCAGCGAAACGCCCATGCCGGCGGCGACCATGCTGCAGATGCTTTCGGTGGTTCGGCCTTCATAGCGCATGATCCGCTCGACGCCGCTCCTGGCAAAGAGATTGTCCACCTCGCTGCGGAAAGGATTGTCCGGTCGGAACGAGACGAAACTCTGGTCTGCCAGATCTTCCGGCGTAATCACAGGTTTGGCTGAAAGCGGATGCTGGGCCGGCAGGGCGCAACAGGCCGGAACCACCATCAGCGGTTCGCTGACGCAGGCCGCAGCCTCGGGAATGCCGGTCACAATGCCGAGATCGCATTGCTGGGTCACCAGCCAGTCGACCGCAGCCTCTTCCGGGCGCACTTCGAGCGAGATGAACGTATCGGGATGACATGCGGAGAAAGCCTTGATCAGATCGGTGGTCACCGCCGAGGCAATCGTCGGAACCGTCAGCAGGCGCAAACGCGCATAGCGGAACCGGCCGATCTCCAGCGCGGCCTCCCGGATCTGGTCGAGGCCGACAAGCGCACGCTTCACCTCTTCGATCAGGATCGCGGCTTCGCCGGTCGGTGTCACGCGACGACCGATCCGTTCGAACAGGCGATAGCCGATTTCCGTCTCCATATCGGCAATCAAACGACTGATCGCCGGTTGCGAGATGCCGAGGTGGACCGCCGCTTCCGTCAATGTACCCGTCACCATGACGGCGCGGAAGGCATCGATCTGCCTCAAGGTCAAAGCCATGCCACACTCCAAATCAAACGTCACCGATGTATAATATTTTGTTATCTTTCAAGTCAAAGCTAATTTTGGCTGTGATGTGAATAGGTGTATGATTTAAAATTTTTAGAAGTCTATCATGACATTGCATCAATGCGAACTGTTTCTCGGCCGCAACCCCATGCGTGTTTTCAGGTCACCCGCCAGCCCTGGCTGCGTTTTACCGCCTCCGCAAAACGCGCACGTGCGACATCCCGGTCTGTTGCGCGTGGCGGGATGGTCCGCGTCCTGATATGGCGGGGCAGGGCGAGTTCGGCACCCAGGGCCCGACCGGCAAGGGCGGCGGTCCCAAAGGCCGTCCGTTCATCGAAATCCGACACGTCCAGTTCCCGTTGTAATTGATCCGCCAGGAATTGCACGAAGTAATGGCTGCGGGCGAGGCCCCCGTCGATGGAAATTGTCGTCGATATCGGCAGACGCGCGGCCATGGCTTCGACGACTTCTGCGGCTCTGAGCGCAATGCCTTCCAAAAGCGCCTGTTGCAGGTCCTGTCTGGTCGTGGCACCCGACATGCCGAGAAATAGTCCGGCGGCGGAACGGTCCCAGTGTGGACAGGCCAGGCCTGACAGGGCGGGGACGAAGCAAAGGCCCCGTGACAGGGCCGATGGCCCGTCGAAGTGATCGAGTTCGGCAAGGTCGCCGACGAGACCCAGTCGCTGCGCCCATTCGATGGCCGATCCGGCGTCATAGACACCGCCATCCAGCGCATGGAATGTTTCTGTCCCGTCGCCCCAGGCAATGGTCGGCAAAAGTCCCTGATCCGGGGCCTGGATGATCGAAGTGCCCGTGACAGCCAGCGCAAAAGCTCCGGTTCCAAATGTAATCTTGGTGTCGCCCGGCTGGCGGCAGCCATGACCATAGAGGGCCGCCTGCTGGTCGACGACGTTTGCCATGACCGGGATATCGCCGATGCGGCCAAAGCGTCCGATGGTCGGCCGGATTTCCGGCAGGCAGGCCATCGGAACGCCGAACAGTGCACAGAGGTCACTGTCCCAGGTGCCGGTGTGGATATTCATCAGCGAGGTCCGGGAGGCGGTGGTGATATCGGTGGCGAAGGTGCCGGCCAGCCGGTCGAGGAAAAACGCATCGGTCGTACCGAGTTTCAGCCGGCCCTTTTGCAGAGCCTCCCGGGCCCGGTCATTGTTTTCAAGGATCCAGCCGAGTTTGGCGGCGGAAAAATAGGCATCGAGCGGCAGGCCGGCGCGGGCCAGCGTCAGGGCCGCATGGCCCTCTTCCTCCAGCCTCGCGATGCGGTCGCTGGTCCGGTTGTCCTGCCAGACGATGACCGGAGAGAGGGCCTCGCCGGTTCTCGCATCCCAGGCGAGGCAGCTTTCGCCCTGGTTGTCGATGCCGATGGCATCAACCCTGCCTGCGGCGGCAAGGCAGGCCAGTATATTGGCAATCAGTTCCTCGGGGTCATGCTCCACCCATCCAGACCGGGGATGGATCTGCCGGTGTCGAACGGCGTGGCGGATTTCTGCCTCACCGTTGGTGGAGGCCACCAGAACGCGGGTGGATGTGGTGCCCTGATCGATGGCTGCAATGCGCATGGCGTGTCTTCAGTTCCGTTCAGAGGGGATGCCGATGGTGATGGGCCCATGCGCCGCGGCAAGGGCCGCGAGCGGCAGGGTGATGCGGCGCTCCGGACGGCTGGCGAGAGTTGATCGACAGAGGACCGTGCCGAGACTGTCGGTTGCCACCATCTCGCCCGCCACTGCCCGCCCGACCCGCAGCTGTAATCGCGCCATTCCGGCAGCGCCGGGCACCAGCCGTTGTGGCATGCAATAGCGCAAGGGAGCTTCGATCTGAATGGGTACGGTCCCCTGAGTGCCGGGCAAATCCCCGCCGAGATCGCGGGCGATGAAGCCAGCCATGCTGCGCCCCTCGCGAAAGGACCAGCCCGCCGTTTCCACCGGTCGCAAGAGGTTGCCCGCCGCAAAGATGGCCCCGTTGCTGGTTCGTCCGAACTGATCGACGACAGGGCCGCCCGTTCCTGGGCAGAGATCAAGGCCGAGATTGCGCGCCAGATGCGCCTCGGGCACGAATTGGCCGGTAAAGATCACCCCGTCACAATCGATGTCGCGCAGGGAACCGCTGCACTCGACCGTTACGCCGGTCACCCTGGTATCCCCCTTGATGTCGACGATCCGCGTCTGCTTCAGGACCGGAATGCCGAGAAGGGAGGGATAGGCAAACAGGGCGGCATGGGCCGTCACTCCGGCATTTTCTTCAATCATCGCCACCGGACGGGCGCCGACCGAGCGGCAGGTGAGGATAGCCGACAGGGCGACAAGCTCGGTGCCGACGATGACAGGACGGCGGAACGGGCTGCGATGCTCGATATGGGCATAGGCCTGCAGCGCTCCCGTATTGAGAATGCCCAGCGGCCTGCCGCCGGAAGCAAACCGTGCGGCGCGTGGCCGTTCGCGGGTTCCCGTGGCGAGAAGCACGCGGCGGGCGAGGAGGATGCTGATACCGTCGCCGGTGCTCAATGTCAGCAATTGCCGGTCACCCCGGGCTTCGATGCTTACAACGGTGGTGGATGTCCTGATATCCACACCGGCAGCCTCCGCCATCCCCACCAGCAGGCGGGCATAGGACGGGCCGGTCAGCAGGCGGCCGAATTCCCTCAGGCCGAAAGGGGGATGGCCACAGTGTCGCGGCACGCCGCCGGCCTGCGGTTCCCGGTCCAGCACCACAACCCCTGGCATGCCGAGGCGCCGCAGCTCGCAGGCGGCAGCAAGTCCGGCGGGACCTGCGCCAACGACGACGATGTCCACGGTTTCAGGGGTCATGCGACCCTCTCGTTTTCGATCATCGGTACCCGCAATTTGCCGGCGCTCAAACGGGCAATATGGGCCTGACAGTTGAATCCCTGGCAACGGCCCATGCCGCAACGGGTGCGGCGGCGAAGCCCGCCATAGTCGCCGGCGGGCAGAGGGCCGGAAAGCGCTTCGGCAATCTCCCGGGCGGTCACCAGTTCGCAATGGCAGACAATGCCGCCATTGCCTGCGGCCGCAAAATCGCGCGGGAAAGGCTCCGCCAGATTGCGGACCGGCGCATGTGGCGGGTTTTCGACCGGTTTCAGGCGCCGCGTTCCGTCCTCGAGCATTTTTTCGTAAAGGGACAGGGCATAGGCCGCAATGCCCAGCGAGGCGGTGAGGCCGGTCGAGCGGATGCCACCAATGGTAATCCACTGCCGGTCGGTCTCGACCCGGATGCGGTAATGCTTCTTGTCGCTGGCCGGCCGCAAGCCGGCGTAGATTGCGGTAACGGGCATGTCGGCAAGGGCAGGGACAATGCTGGCCGCCTTCTCCACCAGCCTGCGCGACACTGCTTCGTCGGTGGTCGCCCGCGTCCGGTCCTCCTGCTCCTCGGCAGTCGGGCCAACCAGCACATTGCCAAAGGCGGTCTGGCAGAGGACGACCCCCTTGGTGCGTTCGGTTGGAACCGGCAGGATGGTGGTTTTCAGCAGGGATGCGGCAGCCTTGTCGAAGACCACGAACTGACCCTTGCGCGGATGGATGGAGAAATGCGCGCCGCCGAGCAGCAGGGCCTCGATGCGATCGCCCTGAAGCCCCGCGCAATTGATCACAGCGCGGGCTGAAAATGTGCCGCGGCTGGTCTCAACCGCCCAGGTCTCTCCGTCGAAGGTGCCGCCCGTCACCTCTGTCTGGAAGTGAAATTCCGCTCCGAGCGCCTTTGCCTGGATCATATAGGCGAGAAAGGGTGACCAGGGATCGATCAGATGCTCGCCTGGTACCAGCACCGCCTCCAATGCCTGCGGCGAGAGATGGGGCTCGCGGGTGCGAATGCCGGAAGCGTTCAGCCGGGACACGTCTCCGACGCCGTTTTCAAACGCCTTCTCTTCGATACCGTCAAGGGCTGCCACTTCGTCGGCATTCCAGGCGACCACCATCGCGCCGGTCTCGACCAGCGGCAGGTTGAAGCGCTCCCTGATCTCCAGATATTCCTGATAGCCTGCCTTCATGCAGGCAAGTTCCAGACTGTCGGCTGGTGCATCGAAACCGGTATGCAGGATGGCGCTGTTGGCCTTGCTGGCCCCGGACAGAATATCTGCTCCCTTTTCGACCAGCACCACGCGGGCACCGGCCAGCGCAAATCGTCGCGCTGTCGCGCATCCGACCACACCTGCGCCGATAATCAGAACATCCGCCGCCATGGGCACGGCCCCCTTCCTGCCTGAGACAGGCCGCACTATAGGCCACGTGACCGATCAGTCAATATTTATGGCTGATCGGTCAATCCGGGTTCCCGTCAATGATCTTTGGTATTATCGGTTCCCTGATGTCATTGTCAGGAATGGCGCATCCGCCACGACCTCGACCTGTCAAGAATGAAGGCCTTTTCTGATGGAACCAGACGACCGGCGGAACCGGATCATGACGATGTTGCGGCGCGAAGGCCGGGTGACGGTCAATGCACTTGCCGGGGCGCTTGCCATATCGAAGGAAACAATCCGCCGTGACCTCTCGGAGCTCGAGGGCCTGCGGCAGTTGCGCAAGGTGCATGGCGGGGCGACCCTGCCTGAACCCGGCCTCTATCCGTTCGGTGCCGAAAGTCCCTTTCAGGCCCGCATGGGCGAACAGAGCGAGGCCAAGCGGGCAATCGCCCGGGCAGCCATGTCGCTGCTTCGACCCGGGGACACGTTGTTTGTCGATACGGGCAGCACCACGGTGCTGGTGGCGGAAGAACTGTCGCGGATGAAGGACCTGACGGTCATCACCAATTCCGGCCTCGTGGCCGGACTTGCTGCCCGCGGTGAGGGGGCCCGTGTCATCCATCTTGGCGGCGACTTTCGCGCTGATGGTGCCGAAACGCTGGGCACCACGACGGTGGAGCAGATCGAGCGCTATCAGGTGTCCCATGCGATCATCACGGTGGCGGGCCTCACCGAACTTGGCGGACAGGATGTCGATCCGGCGGAGGCGGATGTGGCGCGGGCCATGAGCAAACGCGCCCGGCAGGTGATCATCGTTGCCGACAGCAGCAAATTCTACCGGGGTGCACCCTATACGGCCGTCGATATGGGCAGGATTGACGTGCTGGTCTGTGAAACCTTGCCGGAAGGAGCATTGCGCACAGCCCTCGAGGCTTCAGGCGTGGAACTGCTGGAAGCGGCCATCAGCTGTGCTGCTCCAGTGGAAATGTCAGGATATACGTGATTTCATCGCCCGTCAGGTGGTAATCCGCCTCGCCATTCACCGATGCCGGCACCACATGTTCCAGCACCGTGCTGCCAAAATGCTTGCGGTATTCCCGTTGCTGCGAACCCGGATCGACCAGGGCAGCCCGGTAGGGTTCGCGCCAGAGGAAGCGGACGGCCTCCCGGTCTGCGTCATGAATGCGGGTGCAGGCAATGGTGATGGGGCCGTTGTCGTCCTCAAACGCCGTTCCATGATTGACGGCATTGACGATCAGCTCATGCAGGGCAAGGCCGAGATGCAGCGAGGCATTCGGGGTCAGGAGCACATTGTCGCCACCGATCTCAAACAATCGGCGTCGTTCGGCGGCAAGATGCCTGGTCTGCTGCTGGACGAGGTCGAAAAAATGCGCGCCACGCCAGCTTGATCCGGTGATCAGGTCCTGCGATTGGGACAGGGAATGCAGCCTGTCGCGAAATTTGCGCAAGAATTCCTGCAACGAGGCCGAATGCCGTGCGGTTTGCGCCGCAATGCTCTGAATGACGGCCAGCATGTTCTTTGACCGGTGATTGCCTTCCCGCTGCAGGGATTGCAGCATCTGCTCGCGATTGCGGGCCAGAGTCACGTCGTCAATCCTGGTCTGGTAGAGCATGGTCCCGTCGCCCGGCAGAATGCGCGACAGGCTGAACAGAAACACCTGTTCGTCGACACTGGTCTCCAGCGTCCGTTCCACGCCACTTGCCGCCAGATTGCGCTTGAGATCGGCAAGCTTGGCGGCAATCTCCTCGCCAAACAGCGCCAGATCCGTGTCCACGCCCTCGCCATAGTCCGGCCAGCAGGTGGGCAGGTTCGACACCAGCAGATAGGTCCAGTTTTCGTCCTGCAGCAGGATGGCAGTCTTCGAACCGGCAAGTGCCAGCGCAAGCAACCTGTCCTGGCCTGCGCCGTCTGGAGCGGGCGGAAGCCAGAGCGCGCGTGTCATGATGGGTGGGCTCCTCGTCCAGAACGTGTCTGTCTTCCGCCAATGGCGCTCATGCGGGGTTTGACACGCTCGCATTGAAGAACAGCGCCTGGCTGATCATCGCCTTCACCACATCTGGATTGAAGGGCTTGGTGACAAGGAATGTCGGCTCCGGACGTTCGCCTGTCAGGAGGCGCTCGGGAAATGCAGTGATGAAAATGACAGGGATGCTGACCTCCTTCAGGATATCGGCAATTGCATCGAGACCCGAACTGCCATCCGCCAGCTGGATATCCGCCAGCACCATTTTCGGCTTGGTCTTCTTGAACAATTCGACCGCCTCGCGGTGGGTCCGGGCGATGCCGGTGACGTAGTGGCCGAGTTCCTGCAACATCTGCTCGATATCCATGGCGATCAGCGGTTCATCCTCGATGATCATGATATCCGTGGCGATCTGGCCTGAGATTTCGCGGGAGGCGGCGTCGAGCAAGGGGCGAACCGCGGCGTCATCGACCTTGAGGATCTCGGCGGTCTCGCCAGCCGTGAATCCTTCCACCGTGGTCAGCAGGAAGGCCTGCTTTGCCCGGGTCGGCAGGGAAGAAAGATGGGAAGCGGCGCGTTTTTCCCATGCAAAAGGCGATTCAATGGCTGGCAACTCTACTTCAGCGGAACTAAATATAGTGGCAAAGAGTTGGTAGAGCGACACACGGTCACTGGAGGTCCGCGGAAAAATCGAAATATCCGCGATCAGCGCCTCAAGGGTGGCCGCCACATAGGCGTCACCTGACGTCTGCGATCCCGTGACACTGCGTGCATAGCGGCGAAGAAGCGGAAGATGGGCTGCGATCCGAACCGACAGGGACATGTTTGAATACTTTCCAGTTGTGCCAGTGTTCACCCCGGCGTCCTCAAGCGCGTCGCGATCTTTCAGATCAGCTTGCCACGCTTCAGTTTTTTGTTTTTACGCATGTCTTTCCCGCAAAACCGCTGCACAGTTTTGCGCGACATTCTGAAGGAAACGCGCTGTTGAAAATAAAGTTCCTTCGCCACGGAACTTTTTCGCGCAATTGGCATTTACCCCGCAACAACCAGGACAGGTCGCAGTTTATCATGCCGGACAAACCCGAAGAGGCCGACGACAAGATGCAGATGCTTGCCGAGCCACCCATCATCGATCCGAACTCTCTGGTCTCCCGGGTGTTGCGCGAATTGTATGACAGCGTCGAGCAGGAAGCCATCCCGGATCGATTCCTCACGCTTCTGGAGCAACTCGAAATGGCCGAAAACTCGGCCAGGACAGTCGAGACCCCATGACGGACCCGATCGAGAGCAATCCACGCCGCTTCAAGCGGGAGATGCTGGCTGCCCTGCCCAATCTGCGCGCCTTTGCCGTCTCGCTGGTCGGGCGGCATGACCGCGCCGACGATCTGGTGCAGGACACGATCATGAAGGCCTGGGCCAAGCAGGAGAGCTTTGAAGTCGGCACCAATATCAAGGCCTGGCTGATCAAGATCCTGCTCAACAATTTCTACAGCCAGATGCGCAAGAGTGGCCGCGAGGTGCAGGACAGCGACGGAATCCTGACGGAGCGCCTGTCTGTACATCCTGCCCAGCAGGGTGTTCTCGATCTCCAGGATTTCAGGATCGCCCTGAACACCTTGCCCGCCGACCAGCGCGAAGCGATCATTCTGGTCGGTGCCTCCGGCTTTTCCTATGAGGAAGCTGCAGAAATCTGCAGCTGTGCCGTCGGCACCATCAAGAGCCGGGTCAGCCGCGCACGCCAAAGGCTGCAGGACATTCTCGGTGTGACGGGCGAGGGGGATTTTGGTCCCGACGCCGCCTCGACGGCCGTGACCTCGCGACCTGTCAGCAATACCGGCACCTGATTTCACACCCGTCTTTTGCCGGCGAACAGGCAAAATCGCGCCCCATCCGTGTGTTCTTACGGACCTTGTCCGGGATGATGCCCAAAGGCATCCGGAACTCCCAACCTCCTGCCGCGTTCTGCCTGAGGCCGCCCGGATGCCTCAAAGGGCTCAGACAGCAATGGGAGTGGGGACATGGTTTTCCAGGAATGCCGATTTCACGCGGATCGACCGGATGCGGTTGCAACCGATATGGCGGCAGAGGCCTGCGGCAAATTTTCTGGCCTCGCTCGGCAATGCCGACGCAAGGCAGACCTGCGTCGACGCAACGCAGGTCTGCCTGACCGTCAGCACCGGCTGCCTGCGGTTGAGCGGATTTGTCGGGACGGCTGGTGAGGCAGGGGCCGCCATCCAGGTGCTGCGCCAGAAGGTCCCCCCGGACTGTCGACAGCACCTTGCAGACTGGCTGGGGAACGCAGCCCCCTGGCCCAAGAATCACCTCGCAGCGAAAGACGAAATCCTGATGAGTGTCTCCGACAGCAAAGACCCCGGCGGCATGCCGCGCAAAGACTACTTTGTCGCCTTTTCCTCTGCCGTGTCCAACTGGGCTGGCAAACCGCTGACCTTCGCCACGGCGTTACTGGGTATCATCATCTGGGCGGTGCTCGGGCCGATCCTCAATTACTCCGAAAGCTGGCAACTGGTCGTCAATACCTCGACGACCATCATCACCTTTCTGATGATTTTTGTGCTGCAGAATTCGCAAAACCGTGACGGCAAGGCCCTTCAGGTCAAGCTCGACGAATTGATCCTCAGCAATTCGCGGGCCGAAAACCGGTTCATCGGTGCAGAGGCACTCGGCGAAGCGGATATGGTTCTGTTGCGTAAAAAACTCGATGCGAAACGACTGACCATTGAGGAATGGAGTGAAAGCTTGAATGAGCTTAGCGATGATCTCAACAATCTGGAGAATAGCGTCGAAAAATAGACCAATGCCGAATGGCTATGGAACTCTTTTAGTCTGATCTGGTTTTAGCAGTGGCGCTCATACGCCAAATCTATTCCCACCTAAGACGAGGTTACCATGAAGAAATATATCCTTCTCGCTGCCTTTATTGTGGCGCTGCCTGCTTTCGGTATGCGTGTTGGTGTTGCCGCAGAGGCCCAGACCCCTGCCATCGCCACACCCGGCAGCACCAATGCCACGGCCCCGGTGCCCGGCAAGAACAGCTTTACCGAAGACCAGGCCCGCAAGCGCATCACCGACGCCGGCTATAGCGATGTGACCGATCTCAAGCTCGGTGACCAGGGCTTTTGGGTTGCCACAGCCACAAAGGGCGCGGCGACCGTTCAGGTCACCATGGATTACCAGGGCAACATTGTCGCCAGGTAAGCCTGCCCCCATCCGCTTCCGATGAAATTACAAGGACACCAAACATGAAAACCGTTTCAGGACTCTTCGATACCTATGCAGAAGGCCAGAGCGCCGTGCGTGCCCTCGAAGATGCCAATATCTCCCGCGATGCGATCAGCATTATCGCCAACAACGGCGATACCGCAGCCCACCATGGTGACGGCGCCGTCGATGGCGCGGAAACGGGCGCAGGTCTCGGCGCGATTGCCGGCGGGGCAGGCGGGCTGCTGGCAGGCCTTGGCATGCTCGCCATTCCCGGCATCGGCCCGGTGGTGGCCGCAGGGTGGCTGGCAACGACGATTGCAGGCATGGCGGCCGGTGCCATAGCCGGCGGTGCCGCAGGGGGCATTATCGGTGCGCTGACGGAGTCGGGTGTTCCGGAAGAGGATGCCAGCGTCTACGCCGAAGGCATCCGTCGCGGCGGTACGCTGGTCACGGCGCGGGTGGAAGAAGCCGTTGCACCCACCGTTGCCCGCGTTCTGGATGAGGCAAAGCGGGTCGATGTGGCTGGCCGTCGTCAGGAATATGCCCACAAGAGCTGGCAGGGGTCTCCCGATAACAAGGATGGCCGTGTGCCGGTCGACGCGCCCGTTGCTCCCGGCTCCGGCCCGACAGGTGGGGTTGCTGGCCGTCTGTAAAACGTATTGCGCAGAAGGAAGGGCCGGCTCCCGCAGCCGGCCTTTTTGCGTTACCGGGGAACCGGGATGGCTGACCCGGCACCACCC